>NZ_JBFXHJ010000037.1:4039-16389 GCF_050177135.1 Methanomethylovorans sp. | reverse complement strand
TACTGAGCGTTACAGTGTACGGTGAGATCCTGCCTGTGATCGCTGCAGTCCTGATATCGTTCGCAGGAATATTGATGATAGCTTTTCTTGTGCCCGAACCCAGGACACATGGCTTGCATGACCCTCATGCCCAGGGTGATGAAGCGCAACACACGCAGATGCAGGCCGGAACTTCAAATATCTCAGATAAGCCTGGCTTTCTGGAAGTGATAAGGATGCAAGGCATTTTCAGCCTTTTACTCATATATTTCCTTATTTTCCTCGGTTACAATATTTTCTATACTGCCTTTCCCGTACATGCCGCAAACAACCTCACATGGAATGCAGCTACCCTTGGCCTGTATTTTTCTGCGCTCAGCCTGCTGCTTGTTGTTGTTGAAGGGCCTGTGCTCTCCTGGGCCAGTAAAAGATATTCCGATGCTTCACTGTTCACTTTTGGCAGCTTCGTTCTATGCATCCATTTCTTGCTGCTTTTTTTCGGTACTGATCTTATCACATACTGTGCATTGGTTTTCTTTGCAGTGGGGAACGGGTTTATGTGGCCTTCACTGATGTCCACACTTTCCAAAACAACTAAAAAGGAATATCAAGGAGCTGTACAGGGAGTATCTACCAGTTTCATCGGTCTTGCCAGCATCATAGGGCTTATAGCAGGAGGCTTTATGTTCTCTTTCCTTGATGCAGGTACCTTCCTCATAGCAGGCGCTATGATCTTCGGCGTTTTCCTGCTGTCCTTTAAGATGGAACCTTTTAAAAAGAGGACACAGGATGATCGATGATGAACACCCGGTCTAGTTCTTTTTCTCAGCTGTGCTGAACCCCATAAGCACATAAGGTGTGCAGTGTCTTGTCATACCGGTGAACAGGCCCGTGAATGCAATGAGAGCTGTAACCCATTTCCATGGTCCGGGTTCTACAAGGTCCATGGCAAGTATCACAATTGCTATCGAGCCCAGCAATGCTCTAAACAGCAGATCATATCCGCCCACGTTCTCCCGGGTCAGCGTATCTTTGAGTTTCATACGATCCCTCCGTTCTATTATAATCCAGTGTTCCAATATTAAAATATGCAATGTATCACAAATAATAATAGTGGAGGAAGAAATGCATGCATGAGCATGAAAAAGAGATTGAGGACCAGGTCGGTTCCATTATGGCGGCAGAACTTCTTGCTGTACTTGCCACAAAAGCTCCGGACTATCCTTATACGAACCTTGTGGCCTTTGCAGCCACCGAAGATCTGAAAAAGCTGCTTTTTGTGACCACAAGGTCCACACGTAAATATCTTTATCTGATCTCCGATAACAGGGCTTCCCTGCTTATTGACAACAGGTCGAACAGTTTTATTGATTTCAGAGATGCAGTGGCTATCAACGTCACAGGCAGGGTAAGAGAGGTAGACCGTGAGAGCTACCCTCATCTGGGGGATATATACCTGCATAAGCATCCATATCTGCAGGAGTTCTTCAGTTCACCTTCATCAGCACTTATGTGCATGGATGTGGAAAAGTACATAATAGTAAGAGATTTTCAGAATGTGGTGGAGCTTGATATGTAATGTATCCGTTGCTGTTGCTCCGGAAAGAGATCGATGAAGGCCATAAGGCCCTTATCGGCGGAAAGGCATCTGCTTTATGGAAAATGTACTCTTCGGGCCTCAGGGTTCCGGATTTCCTGGTACTTACAACAGCAGCGTACGACAGATTCGTGGACAGTAACGGTCTAAGAGGCAGAATAGCCCTGGAATTTACACGCAAGAGCTTTGATGAGATGCGCTGGGAAGAGATATGGGACACATCCCTGCGTATAAGGAACATGTTCAGCAGGGCGACCATGCCTCCGGAACTCGGCCAGCTGATCATCTCAGGAACAAAGGAAACCTGCGGGGCCTCGGCTCTTGTTGTCAGGTCATCGGCGAAAGGAGAAGATTCGGCAAATACATCTTTTGCAGGCCTGCATGCATCCTATGTGAACATACGTGGAGCAAACTCCCTGCTGGAGCATGTGAAACTGGTCTGGGCTTCCCTATGGTCCGATGCAGCCCTTATGTACAGGAGAGAGCTGGGCCTTGATATCGAGCAAAGTTCCATGGCTGTGATCGTGCAGGAACTGGTTAGCGGAGAAAGGTCAGGGATAATGTTCACTGCAAGCCCGCAAGACCCCCGAGAAATAATAGTCGAGGCAGTACACGGGCTCAATAAGGGACTTGTGGACGGCGAGGTGGAGCCGGACAGGTGGACCATCGAGAGAACCTCAGGCAACATGAAAGAGCACAGAGCACCACCTGCAAGGGATATGGCAGTGCTATCAGATAATAAAGGCACACATCTCGGCCCTTTGCCAGAGATCAAGAGATCTTCGCCTCCATTGACAGGTGATGAGGTTCGTGACGTGTGTGCCATGGGACTTCAGATAGAACAGATGTTCGGCTCTGCACAGGATATAGAATGGACGATAAGGGCTGATACTTTGTTCCTGCTACAGGCAAGGCCTGTCACAACCTTCGTCGATAAGGACAGCAACAGGCAATGGTATCTATCCCTCACACGTTCTCTCTCCAATCTTCAGCAACTCAAAAAACAGATAGAACAGGAACTAGTGCCTGCAATGGTCAGAACTGCCGAAGAACTGGAAGGGTTCGATCTGATAGCATTGAAAGATGTGGAGCTTGCAGCTGAGATAAAGAACAGGCAGGATATTTTTAACAAGTGGAAAGGTGTCTATTGGGAACATTTCATTCCTTTTGCTCATGGCATGCGACTTTTCGGTCAGGTGTATAATGATGTCATAAAACCGGAAGATCCTTACGAGTTCATGGAACTGATGAAAGGAGAGGACCTCATGAGCCTCAGACGCAACAGGGAACTGGCAGAACTGGCAGATCTGATGCAAAGCCCCTCATCCAGACTTCCGGAAGACGTGAACAGCGAATTCGGTAAACTATTGAGTTCATATCTTACCAGATGGGGTACCGGAGATGATGAAGCAGATCTTGCAGGTTTGAAGGAACTTTTAGGCCACATTGACGATATTGCTGCAGTCCCTGGCAGATCAGGAAAGACAGATGTGGTTTTCCTGGAGAGCAATTTTTTTAATATGTTTGAAGGAGAGGAAAAAAAGAAAGCAGCAGAACTGCTTGAGCTTGCAAGGATAAGTTACCGTATGCGTGATGACGATAATATTTACCTGGACCGTATAGAGGGACAACTTAAACACGCATTGCACGAGGGTCTTGTCCGTCTGAGGTCAAAGGGAATAGACTGGGAGATCGAACCAGAAGAGATCATGGCTGCACTTATTGATGAAGAACATGTTCCTGAGAAAAGGAGCTCTGAAATTCCTGCCGGGGAGGTCCGGTCCAGGGTGCATATAAGACAGATCCAGGGCCAGCCTGCAAGTAAAGGGATAGTATCAGGTATGGCCAGGGTCATACGTTCCCGTGGTGACCTTTTCAAAATGCAGCAAGGAGAGGTCCTGATATGCGATGCCATAGAGCCATCCATGACATTCGTGGTGCCTCTTGCATCGGGTATAGTGGAACGCAGAGGGGGCATGCTCATCCACGGGGCGATCATAGCCAGGGAGTACGGCATACCATGTGTCACCGGCATACCAGATGCCACCGATATCATAAATACTGGTGATATGATAACAGTGGATGGTTATCTGGGGATCATAGTGATACAAAAAGCAGATGCATCGTAAGGGCTGCTGGACAACTATGTTCTTCCTGACAGGCTACATTGCAACTACCAATAATTATATTTATTATCGCATATTCTATTGATGCAATGATAATTCCTGTTGTCGTCCTTTGTCTTGTTTTTCTTTTAACGATCACCCGACAGATAGGCAATATCAGGCTTGACCTGTGGCAGATAATGGGTCTTGGAGCCCTTGCTGTATTGCTTACAGGCCAGATCTCCATTCCAGAGGCAATAGCAGCTATCAATTTGGACGTGATGTTATTCCTCTTTGGGGTGTTCGCCATTGGGCAGGCCCTGGAGACCAGTGGTTATCTCTCCCTGGTTTCCTATAATTTCTTTAAGGCTGCAAAGAACATGGACGCCATCATCCTGTACGTGCTTTTTGGGATGGGGTTCGCATCAGCTTTCCTCATGAACGACACACTGGCAATAATCGGTACTCCCGTAGTGCTCTTGCTTGCAAGGCAACACCAGATCGATCCAAAGGTGCTCCTGCTCGCACTTGCTTTTGCAGTAACTACTGGCAGTGTTGCAAGCCCTATAGGCAATCCTCAGAATCTCCTGATAGCATTGAACGGGAAAATCGAAGGCCCATTTGTGGTCTTTGCACGATACCTGCTGCTGCCGACCATAGTTAACCTGATAGCTGCATACCTTGTGCTCAAGTTCTTTTTCAGGGAACATTTTTCTACAGCTGTCCTGAACCATTCACTGCCTCAGATAAGCGATCCTAAACTCGCCAGCTTGTCCCGGCTCTCACTTGTCTTGTTCGTATTGCTGGTGTGTGCAAAGATCCTAGTGCAGCTGCTGAACATTCCCTTTGACTTCAGGCTGACGTACATTGCCCTGATAGCTGCTATCCCGGTGCTTGTTCTCAATGGCCGCAGATATGAACTGGTCAAAAGAATGGACTGGCACACCTTGTTCTTCTTTGCGGCTATGTTCATACTCATGGAAAGTGTGTGGGACTCAGGATTTTTCCAGGGTTTTCTTACAGATACGCAACAAAGTGTTATCTCGATCCCCATGGTGTTAAGTGTAAGTGTCATCCTGAGCCAGTTCATCTCTAATGTGCCCCTTGTGGCCCTGTACTTACCCATACTGTCCCATGCTTCGGTGGACACCGGCGGATTATTGGCACTTGCAGCAGGCAGTACCATTGCAGGCAATCTCTCTGTCCTGGGTGCAGCAAGTAATGTGATCATTATTCATAATGCTGAGAAAAAAGGCAATATCAGGCTTACTTTCATGGAGTTCTTCAGGATAGGGGTGCCTCTGACAATTATCCAGACAGGAGTCTATTGGTTTTTCTTATCTGTCTGGTGATCCAGTTTTTTAGTTCAATAAAGCCAGCATTTGGGTCAAAGATGATCGAAGACTTCAGAAACACAAGATCAGAGATGATTTTCCGGAAGATATACAACTTCAGAGTTGATCTCGAACTTACATAGGCTATTATTCAAGATGACCCTCCCGGACTTAAGAAAAAGTAAAATCACCTTTCCCCTGGACACGGTGCTTATACCCTTGTCATTGATTTTCATCACTGCTGTTATAATATCGATCTGCAGATGTTCCTTTCTTTTTATCAATATATAACTCAGGATCGATCTCAGCGTTTCCGGTAGATCACACTTCTGTGACCGATCTCAATAACAAAGATGATCAGTTTGTCGCCATCAATGCTCATTATTACACGGTATTCCCCTATCCGCAGTGAATACAAAGGTGATCTTGGAGACCCTTTGAGTTTCTTCACATGCGCTTTCGGATCGTCCTGCATCTCCCTTATAGCAGTGACTATTCTCTTTGCCACATCGACAGGAAGTTTCTGCAGGTCTCTTCTTGCTCCTGGAGAATACAGGATGGAATACATCAACTGAGCCCCAGTTCAGCTTCTATTTCTTCCTGCGTGTAGTATTTCCCACTCTGAAGGTCTTTAAGAGCTTCTTCGATCCTCTCAAGAGTTGAATCACTTAAAGGCTCATCGTCATATGCCATGTTTAGCAGACGGGCGATCACGTCATTATATGATTCCCTGGGGTGGAGTTTCAAATTATCAAGGCTACTTTTTAGCTCTGTATCTACTTTTATTGTAGTCGCGTGCATATACCAAAGTATATGCAGGTATACCATAAATATCTATTTGTAGAAATCAACTACTAACTCATTCAAAAAAACTCTTTAAATGCAATGCTTCAGGTTGGTGTATTTTTCATGGAACGTGCCGCCTGCGGCGGTGTGTTGTTTTTATAGTAATTAGCATGATCTCATGAGGTAGGGTTTTTGGGAAGCTGGTCAGCCCAAATATACCTTTGCTGTCTTTGGTCTATATGAGACTTACCATGATTCTACATGCATCGAGCAAATAATAATTTGAGTGCTCTTTGTATAGCGAAGAAGGCTATGCCCATTTGCTAGGGGGGCTAGCCTGACGAGCGGCCACAAAGCACAACATGCTGGTGGTACGGAGTGAGAAAACCCTTTGAACTAAGGTGCTAGGGTCACTGAGAGTTGTGTTTGCATCCTCAGTCATGAAATTAAAAGAACAGCTCAGGAACGTAGATGTCTCAGGAACCGTCAGGTTGTTGGTGGCTGGGGAAAATCCTGGGTACCTCAGGAGGGATGTTGCCTGCGGCTTCACCAATTATCTCAAGGTTGCGGACAACTGCATCGATCCGCATCTCGTCTTCTAAAAACTCTTCAAGAGTGATGTTCTCTAAATACCTTTGAATTTTCTCAATTGCAGCAAGCATATCTGCAAAGAAGACCAGTTGATCTCTAGGCATAAACAGCCTCTTTTAAGATCTGCTCTCTTAGCCGTGGCTTTATGGCAGTCTCAATTACAAGGTCCACTTTTCTTCCAAAGAGCTCTTCAAGATAGAACTTGAGTTCCATATAATTGCCAAAGGTCTTTTGGCCTTCTTTGAATTCCACAAGGATATCAATATCGCTATCTATGCGTTCCTCTCCTTTTGCAAAAGAACCGAACACGCCCACTTTTCTCACACCAAAACGCTCTGTTATCACATGCTCATATTCTCTCAATATCCCAAGGGCATCCATAATCATTACTCACAGACAAAGTTTAAATCGTTAACCCTGAATATGGAAAAAGATAGTTATCTTATATAACTGTACTCTTGGTTTTTTCATTATCTTCACCGAGCAACAGATGATGGAGCTGTAAGCAGCCACCCGTAGCGCTGAGGTGCGAACAGGACTGCTCGCTGAGGCCGGGCGTGACATTAAAAAGATCGCTGAGGAGAGGGCAAGCTCTTGCAGTAACTAATGTGCATAATATATTGTCAACGCAAGGACGCTAAGGCGCTAAGACGCAAAGAAGATAATAACAACCCTTGGCGGCCTTGCGACTTTGCGACTTTGCGTTTCAACTGTGTTGTAGTACGCATATACACAATTTTTTATCAACGCAAAGGCGTTAAGATGAAAACAAAACTTTTGAGTTCTTGCAGCTTTGCGTTAAACAGGATCTGCAATAGGAGATATGCACAATATACTATCAACGCAAGGACGCTAAGATGCAAAGATGAAAATAACAACCCTTTGTGACCTTGCAGCTTTGCGTTAAAAACCTGTTCCCAGTAAGAAAGTTACCCAAAATTTAAGGGCCATAACCATTATAAATGGAATGAATAGTGATAAAATGGCAGCTAACCAGATCAAAATGTACAAGCAGATCATCGTTCCGATAATGATGAAAAACGATGTTGATAAAGCCGGTATGTTTGGTTCTTTTGCAAGGAACGAAGCTAATGAAGATAGTGACATCGATATCCTTGTTCATTTCAAAGGCCGAAAAAGTCTTTTTGATCTTGCCAGATCAGAACTGGAACTTGAAAAGGAATCACGTCGAAAGGTGGACGTCATAACCTATGATTCCGTTAACCCTCTTATCAAGGAACGTATCCTGAAAGAAGAAGTCAAGATACTATGAAAGGAACTGATGTCTTTCTGAAGCATATAATAGACTCTATTGAGAAGATAGAAGATTTCACGGACAATAAGACCAGAGAGGACTTTCTGGAAGACATACAACTTCAGGATGCAACGATCAGAAGGATAGAGATCGTTCCGGACAATACATGTTATGTGCTTCTATCAAAGCTAATGATATTATACAAATTAACAGGTACTTAACATGGAAAAGCTTGATTGTGAGATAATAAAGGAATATTTCCGAAATGAAGAGTTCATTATTTCACATCATGCAAGGTCAAGGATGTTCGAGCGCAATGTTTCTACAGATGACCTGAAACAGATAGTACAAAATTCGGAGATAATAGAAAGCTATCCAGATGATGTGCCTTGTCCTTCAGTTCTGTTGCTGGGGGTCGCTAATGATGAACCTTACCATGTAGTTGTTGCACAGTGTGATGACCATGCAAGGGTTATAACGGTCTACATGCCAACAAAGGATAAATGGCATGAGGACAGAATAAGGATGTGACTATAATGATCCCGGATAGATGCAGTTTCTGTAAGGGTAAACTTGTAAAGGGAAAGCATGAGTTCGTTGTAAAGGTAGAGGAAAAAGTGCTTTCCATAAAGGATGTGGATGCTTTCATCTGTCAGGAATGCGGGGAAGCATATTACACGCCTGAAACATCCAGAAAGATCGACAGGATAATGCGGAAATTCCATGATTCTACCTTGCTGGTGCATCCTCTTGCTGCCGGAGAATTGAGCCTGAGCGAAGCAGAAACTGAAAGTTGCAGCTAAAAAAGGATTTCTCCTACTTACTTTTGCAAAAGTTACCAGATAGCTCGATCAACGCAAGTAAGAAACGGACATGGTCGATAATTTTTATCGTAAACGAGTTAAAAGATGAAAGTCCATTTTACATGGACTGCGCCGCCTGCGGCGGTGTGTTGCTTTGATCCAAAATACGATGTATACTAAGGATGTCAGCACGTACCTGAAGGCCACAAAAGGTCTTGAGGTGTTTTAGGTTAAAGAACAGAGAATGGATGTCAATGATAGCCATGGTCATAACTGAACACAAGGCATAAATACTTACTATCCAGTAACTTACTGTATGGTAATATTTTTTGACCGAGTGAGAGAGTTATCTCAGCTTGAAGAAATGTACAGTGCTCCTTCTTCGTCCCTGGTCGTGTTCTACGGGCGAAGACGCGTGGGGAAGACCGAGCTCAGTAAGGAGTTTGTCAGAAATAAAAAAAGTCTGTACCTTTTTGTTGAGATAAAAAGCGAAGAACTACTATTACGTGACCTCGAAATAGAACTTGAAACTATAACAGGTATCAGACCTCGTCTGGATAGTTTTGATGATTTTTTTACTGTTCTCTTTAACATCAAGGATAAATTAGTGGTAGTACTCGATGAGTTCCAGAACTTTGCCAGGGTAGATCCCCGGTTCTTTTCGAAATTCCAGAAGCATTGGGATGCCCATCATCGTGAAAGTAAGCACATGATCATAGTGATAGGCTCTTTTGTAGGTATGATGAAGAAAATATTTGAAGAGAGCAAAGAACCGCTGTTCGGAAGAGCCACTTATCTATTCAATATAAAGCCGTTCACTTTTGCAGATAGTTATGCATTCCTGAACGGCATCAAACATTTCCAGTTAGAAGAGGCGATGAAAACTTATTTCATGCTTGGCGGGATACCAAAATACCTGTTACTGGCAGGGCAGTTCAGTGAACCCCATGCAATGCAGGTGTTCAAAAAGCTCTTTGTGGATACTCAGATGCTTATGGAAGAAGCAAAGAATATACTTGTCCTGGAATTCGGATCAGAGCACAAAGGGTATTTTTCCATTCTTGAAGCCATTGCTTCAGGTAAAGTGATCCCTGCGCATATTGCGGATTATACGGCAATGCCTCCGGGAACTGTTGCAAAGTACCTGAATGAACTTGTACACAAGTACGAGATAGTTAAAAAAGAAGAGCCTGTGGTACAGGGTGGGTCCAGGAACTCCAGGTATTTCCTGCATGACAATTTCTTCAGGTTCTGGTTCAAATTCATCTACAAATACTACGGTACCTTTGAAATAGACCCGGATCTGGCAGAAATTATAGTTAAGAAAGATATAAACACTTATTTCGGGTATGCTTTTGAAGATGTGGCAAAAGAACTGCTCATATCGCTCAACAAACAGGAAGAACTGCCTTTCAGGTTCACACACATTGGTAAATGGTGGAAAAAAGATACCGAGATCGATCTTATCGCTTTTGATAAGACCAGCCGTAATGCCTTGTTCTGCGAGGTGAAGTGGAAGTACCTCTCTGAAAAAGAGGCTTGGGGTATAGTCGCAGACCTTAAGGAGAAGTCTAAAAAGGTCAGTGGCACATGGAATGAGAACTATTGTCTTATAGCCAAAAAGATTGAGGGAAAAGAGAACATGGACTGTTTTGTATTTGATATGGAGGACGTGGAACATATGATGGATGTGAAGATTAACAGCGCCGACTGCGGCGGTGTGTTGTTTTGATGGCACATACAAAACCCTGAGATCTGCAACAACAATTCAACCACAGGGTACACAGAGAGTGCATAGAGCATACACCGCACAAAATGTACAGGTGCAACATAGTATAACAGTGGCCAGATAATCACCTTTAAATAATTGACCACATTTAGTAATATAGAATTAACATCTGTGAGAACATGGCGACAATAACTCTATCTATTCCTGATGATCTGATGACAGAGATGGATATCTCAAAGGAAATAAACTGGTCAGAGGTTGCAAGAGAGGCTATCAGAATAAAGATCAATCAGCTCAGGATGCTTCGTGCTATAACTTCCAGGTCACAGTTGTCACAAGAAGATGCACTTGAACTCGGAAAGCAGATCAATGAGTCTCTACATCAGCGATACAAAGATCTGGGTGTATAAATGGAGTTTGTCATTGATGCAAATATTATCCTGTCAGCACTAATAGCAACGGAAGGGAAGACATTTGCACTTATCTTCAATGACCATTTTAAGTTGTTCGCACCTGAATTTTTACTTGAGGAAGTCGGGAAATACAAAGACCTGATCTTACGCAAATCAGGATTAAAAGAAGAGGATTTTCAGGTATTTCTTTCATTTGTTTCATCAAGGATAGAGTTCATTCCTTATGAGGAATTCAAAGGTCAGCTGAAAAGAGCTGCTCAGATCACTCCTGATCCAAAAGACACTGAATATATTGCACTGGCCTTAAAGCTTAAATGTGGTGTCTGGTCAAATGATAAGGTCCTTAAGGAGCAAGATGCTGTAAAAGTTTATTCTACTACAGAACTAATCAATGAACTTGAACTATAAACATACCCGTTTGTATTTTTGAACCGAAGCAGATCTATAAAGTGACTTTTGATGCTTCTATACCAACTTGATACTAAGACCGACAAACTATCTGCATTCTCACTCACTTGTTTCTCCGGCTTTGAATCACATTCATCAGATCATCTCAGATAATTTTGCAACAGAGTACGCAGATGTAAAGATAGGATTATCTCAGTGAACTTAGTGGTTCATTGCTTAGAAGAAATGCCTGCTGATCTGCAACAACAATTCAACCACAGGTACACGGAGTACCATGCAAGAACCTTCTCCGTGTCCTCTGTGACCTATGTGGTTGATTGATATCGTAAAATAACTTAGATCTCAATACTTATTTTACCACAGAGTGCACAGAGGGAAAGACAAGAGACGGTCTTATTGAACTGCTGTTTCTTATTATGTATAACATGCAGTGAATTTCAATTGCAGTTCAACGCAAAATGATCAATTGATCTTGCGTGTTATTCCGTCCTTAAGCATTAATACGTTGAAATTTATAAGAAGTCCAAGACGTTTCCCACTTAGTTTCAGGTATGATAGAAGCTGAGCCTCATGTATGGGGGCTATATTATTAACTGCTTTAAGTTCGACTATGACGGTATCTTCCACAAGGAGATCTAATCTATATCCTACACCTATCTTTGTTCCATCGTAGATAACAGGAAGCTCAACCTGTGACAGAGCTTTAAACCCTCTTTTTTCCAATTCATATTTTAAACAAGCCTCATAGGCACTTTCCAATAATCCTGGTCCGAGTGTGCTATGCACCTGGATGGCTGCACCAATAATAGCTTCAGATAATTCATTCAATTTCATATTTTTCTATCATCCATAATCTTGTTGTTCAAGGTATGCGATCTCGTCAACTTATTTAATATATTATTTTTGTATATAATACTTTAGTTCACCCGCATCTCTGTGGTTGATTAATATCGTAAAATAACTTAGATCTCAATACTTATTTTACCACAGAGTACACAGAGAGCACAGAGTAAAATATACAACATCGTCTCCGTGTCCTCTCTCTGTGATCTCTATAGTTTATTAATATCGTAAAATAACTTAAATCTCAATACCTATTTTACCACAGAGTACACAGAGCACACAGAGAGTACCCTGCAAGAACTCTCTCCGTGTCCTCTGTGATCTCTATAGTTTATTAATATCGTAAAATAACTTAGATCTCAATACCTATTTTACCACAAAGAGCACACAGAGAGTACCCTGCAAGAACTCTCTCCGTGTCCTCTGTGATCTCTATAGTTTATTAATATCGTAAAATAACTTAGATCTCAATACCTATTTTACCACAAAGAGCACACAGAGAGTACC
>NZ_JBFXHJ010000037.1:0-4029 GCF_050177135.1 Methanomethylovorans sp. | reverse complement strand
AGAGCACACAGAGAGTACCCTGCAAGAACTCTCTCCGTGTCCTCTGTGATCTCTATAGTTTATTAATATCGTAAAATAACTTAGATCTCAATACCTATTTTACCACAAAGAGCACACAGAGAGTACCCTGCAAGAACTCTCTCCGTGTCCTCTGTGACCTCTGTGGTTTATTAATATCGTAAAATAACTTAAATCTCAATACCTATTTTACCACAAAGAGCACACAGAGAGTACCCTGCAAGAACTCTCTCCGTGTCCTCTGTGATCTCTATAGTTTATTAATATCGTAAAATACCTTAGAGCTCAATACCTATTTTACCACAAAGAGCACACAGAGAGTACCCTGCAAGAACTCTCTCCGTGTCCTCTGTGATCTCTATAGTTTATTAATATCGTGAAATACCTTAGAGCTCAATAACGATCTTACAACAGAGCACACAGAACCTGAGCAGGACATACCCCCACAGCCTCCTGCCCTGCACGGCCATACCCATTCCCCGCAGGGTCATTTCAAAACCCTTAAATATGTCCGTCATATTATGAAGCTTTAACAAAAATATCTGAAGCTCCTAAAGTGGTGGATGGAACCGGAGCTGATAAGAACGCAGATCATGTGGATGGTACGAACTATGACAAATATTGAAGAGGCCTTGTTTTGAAGATAGCTATTATCCTGGGCACCCGCCCGGAAATAATCAAGATGAGCCCTGTGATCCGGGAATGTGAAAGACGCGGTCTTGAATACTATATTCTCCACACCGGCCAGCATTACAGCTACGAGATGGACAGGATCTTCTTCGAGCAGCTGCAGCTGCCTGCAGCCAAGTACAACCTGGACGTGGGCTCCGGACTGCACGGCGCACAGACCGGGAAGATGCTCGCTGGCATAGAACAGATCCTGCTGGAAGACACGCCGGATGTGGTGCTGGTGCAGGGTGATACCAACACCGTGCTTGCAGGAGCCCTGGCGGCTGCCAAGCTGCACATCAGGGTAGGCCATGTGGAAGCAGGCCTGCGCAGTTTTGACAGGACCATGCCTGAAGAGATCAACCGCATCATGGCCGACCATATTTCCGACTACCTTTTTGCACCCACCGAAACCTCAAAGCTCAACCTGCTTGCCGAAGGCATCCCGCAGGAAAAGATCTTTGTCACAGGCAACACCGTTGTGGATGCCGTGTACCAGAACCTGGAGATCTCCCGGCAGAAGGTCGATGCCCTGAAGGACATGAACCTTAAGGAAAAAGGCTATTTCCTCACCACGGTCCACAGGGCTGAGAACACGGACAGCAGGGAGCGTTTATCTGCCATACTCGATGGTTTCAGGCAGGTTTACGAGGAATTCCGTCTGCCCATCATCTTCCCTGCCCATCCCCGCACCGTGAAGATGATGCACGAGTTCGGACTGCAGGTGCCTGAAGGAGTGCGTATCACAGAACCCGCAGGGTATCTGGAATTCCTGCAGCTTGAAAACGGTGCCCGCCTTATCCTCACCGACAGCGGCGGCCTCCAGGAAGAGGCCTGCATTTTAGGTGTGCCCTGTGTAACACTAAGGGACAATACGGAAAGGCCGGAGACTGTGGATGTGGGGGCTAATATGATCGCTGGCAGGGATATTGCTGCTTGCACAAGGCGGATGATGCAGGCGGGCAATGGCTGGAAGAATCCCTATGGGGATGGGGATGCGGGTAAAATAATGATCAATGAACTGATCGCGAATTTATTGGTTGTCTGGTGTTAAGATGACAAAAATGTGTGTTCTTGGATTGGGGTATATCGGACTTCCCACTGCCCTCCTGTTTGCTAACAATGGCATTGATGTAGTGGGTGTTGATGTCAGCGAGCGGGTCGTTGCAACTCTACAGCAGGGTAAAATGCACTTTGAGGAAAAGGGCTTCCAGGAGCTGCTGGACAGTGCCATGCAGAAAGATGCTTTCCGTGCTTCCACACAGGTTGAGGATGCCGATGTGTTCCTTGTGGCCGTACCCACACCTTTTGATGCAGAATTCCGCATGGCAGACCTGAAATACGTCATCTCTGCCTGTGAAATGATCGTTCCACATCTGAAACAGGGCAATCTAGTTATCATCGAATCCACTATCCCACCCAAGACCTGTGAGAAAAGGGTACGGATGATCCTTGAAAGGTCCGGCCTGAAAGCATCTCGGGACTTCTACATCTCCCACTGCCCGGAGCGTGCGATTCCCGGAAATACTCTGCATGAAATGGTACACAACGACAGGGTCATCGGTGGACTTGATAAAAAAGCAACCGAACTTACCAGAGACTTATATTCCTGCTTTGTCAAAGGCAACCTGTACCTTACCACCAGCACCACTGCAGAAATGATCAAGCTCATGGAGAACACCTACCGTGATGTGAACATCGCCCTTGCCAATGAGTTGTCAATGCTGGCTGAAGATTATGGAATAAACATCTGGGAAGCCATCGAGATAGCAAATAAGCACCCCAGGGTCAATATCCACAAACCCGGTCCCGGTGTAGGAGGCCACTGCATAGCCATAGACCCCTGGTTCCTCACGGAGAACGCAAACAACAGCAGTTTGATCACATTAGCTCGTAATATTAATGATTCTATGCCCATCCATGTGCTGAAGAAGGTTAAGGAGATGGTCAATGGAATCGAGAATCCTGTAATTACTGTTTTTGGTGTGGCCTATAAGGGAGACATTGCTGACACGAGAGCAACGCCTGCATTGAAGTTCATCAAACTGGCTGAAAAAGAAGGATTTACTGTTAAGATATATGATCCGTTTGTTAAGGAGTTCGAGTATCCGATATTAAGTCTGGAGGAGGCTGTGGATGGGAGCGATTGCATTGTGGTGCTGACGGATCACTCGGTATTCAGGGAGATTCATTTGAAGAAGTTTACGGTAAAGATGAGGAGTAGGAATTTTATAGATACAAGGAACATTCTTAATAGTGCGAAATAATCATACCTAAATGCACACAGAAAAACAACACTATAAGTCAAATTATGATAGTTATTAGCAGTTTCTTTGAAACTTATGGTCTAATATCAACATTTATAGAATATGATTTCAGCATTCATAAGTTTCAAATCATGAGTTTTTAACTATTATCATCTAGAAAATATTTTTGATAAGCTCAAGCGTTCTTTTTCATCAAGTAAAACTTTCCAGATAAAATATAGTACAAATAATTCTATTACAACACCTGATATGTAAATAGGAACAAACATTAGTAAAACTTCATTGAACAAAAAAGAACTAATAAAAATTAAAATGGCTTTAAAGTACCATAAGATTTCTAAGTTTATACCGATAAATTTCTTCATATAATAAAGCATTACGAAAACATAAACCAATAAAGAAGTTGAAGTTGCTATTGCTGCACCGATTGTACCATATAACGGTATAAGTATTGCATTTATTAATATATTAATTATGGCAGAATATGTTGGGATTTTTGCAAAAAGAGTGACTTTCCCAATACTAGCAAACAAGGAATTTATGGATTTAATTATGCTGAATATTATAGTTCCAATTATTAGAATATAATATGGGGAAACCGATTGAATAAACGAATCACCATATATAAATGTAATCAGTAGTTTTCCATATATTAACATAGGTATTCCGATTATTAGTGAAATACATGCTGTATAACTCATTGTTTTTAGCACAATTTTTTTTATATCTTCTTCTTTATTCTGCCCATAATAATCTGAAATCATAGGGTAGGTTATTTTTTGAATTGAATCAGGTACAAGCCACAAAAGCTTTGAAAAAAAAACAGCAATACTATAAAATCCAACATCTGATTTTGTTAAAAAATATCCTATCATAATGGTGTCTGCCTCAAAATTTATTAAATTAATAGAATTTGCAATAACAGTATGAATTCCAAATGAAAACAATAATTTGGAATGGACTATAATGTCATAAAAAGATGATTTCACAAAAAATTTGCTAGTTACTTTAAATAAGTAACAAAAATACAAAAAAGATGAAAGGACCACTACAAAAATAACACCAGAAATTCCAT
>NZ_JBFXHJ010000036.1:0-16502 GCF_050177135.1 Methanomethylovorans sp. | reverse complement strand
AAAGCCGGGATCAGATGATTACAGCAGATTAACAGTCAATACTGCATATTTTGCAGATGCATCTATTATTATGAAAGTTCCGAAAGGTGTCTTTTCTCCTCCGCCTCAAGTAGAGTCTGCTGTGGTAAAGGTCTGCCCAAGGCCAGCTCCTTTTACAGTAACAAATAAGGATTTCTTCCTCAAGTTCGTAACAGCGGTTTTTACCAAAAGGCGCAAGAAAATAAAGAACGCTATTGTAGAAAGTAACCACATGTTAGGTATACACAATGTCAAGCAGGTTGTTTCCAGGCTACCGGAGGACCTGATGAAACTACGGCCTGAGAATCTGGACCCTGCCCAGCTTGCTGCACTGTCCGATAGTATACTTGCAATGCAGCAGGGGACATGATGCCCTGCATCAGCTACAGGAACGCGTGTGTGAAATTTGCTGAGGATGTTTACGAGCCTGCAGAAGATTCCTTTTTGCTTGCCGATGCTGCACTTAAATTTGCAAAGAAAGGCATGAAGATCCTGGAAATAGGCACAGGTACAGGTTTTGTTTCTGCGGTCATACGGTCAAACCTGGATGTGGACCTGCTTGCTACGGACATAAATCCCCATGCTGTGAAATGTGCTTGTGATAATGGAGTTCTGACCATCAGGGCCGACATGTTCTCTGCTTTCAAGCCGCTCAAGTATTTTGATATGATCATTTTCAATCCTCCATACCTTCCCACTTTAGAAGAGGATAAGGTTCCCGGCTGGCTCAACTATGCTTTTGATGGTGGTGTTGATGGTACGGGACCTCTCTGCAGGTTCCTTGAAAACGTCTCTCTCCATCTTTGTTCCACCGGCATCATACTACTTTTGATCTCATCGCTTACAGGAATTGAAAAGACAAAGCTCTTGATGGAAGAAGCAGGCTTTGGATCGGAAGTTGTGGTAAAAGAAAAGTGTTTTTTTGAAGAACTGGTAGTCTTAAAGGGCATCCTGAGGGACAGACCTCAGAAAAGATGAAGTGATCCGGCAAGATCACATGAACGAATCTATCAATTCATCTACCAGGGTCTGATCTTTAGGCCTACTAATAAGAGTTCCTTCTCCAAGCACACCAAATCCGTCTTCAAGGGTAGGCTTTTCTTTCTTGTAAAATATCCCTATAGGTATCCGGTCTCCCCATTCAAGCGATCTCTCAAAAGCCTTTATCCGGTCATCAGGCACATACCCTTCTTCATCAAGCCTGTATACTCTTTCTGCATACCACTTGAATGTGTTGAGTTTATTAAAGGATACGCACGGTTGCAGGATGTCCACCAATGCAAAACCTCGGTGCGTAATCGCTTCTTCCAGAATGCCTGCCAGATGTTCGATATTTCCTGCATATCCCCTCGCCACAAAGGAACAGTCCAGGGAAATGGCAAGAGCAAGCGGGTTTAGAGGTGTATTTACCACTCCATGGGTCTGGACCTTGGTCTTCATACCAAGCTCACTTGTAGGAGATGCCTGTCCTTTGGTAAGGCCGTATATCTGGTTATCGTTAACAATGGCAGTTATGTTCGGATTACGTCTGATGGCATGGATCAGGTGATTACCACCTTCTCCATAAGCATCCCCATCGCCACCTACTGTGAGGACCGTCAGTTCATGGTTAGCTATTTTTGCCCCGGTGGCCGGAGGCAATGTTCTTCCATGCAGCCCATTGAACGTATTACATTTCATATAATGGGGAAGTTTACCTGCCTGTCCTATGCCGGACACCATGAGAACTTCATGCGGCGCCTTACCCATGTTCACCA
Source organism: Methanomethylovorans sp. (assembly GCF_050177135.1). Taxonomy (NCBI): domain Archaea; kingdom Methanobacteriati; phylum Methanobacteriota; class Methanomicrobia; order Methanosarcinales; family Methanosarcinaceae; genus Methanomethylovorans; species Methanomethylovorans sp. Next base: position 14,727 of record NZ_JBFXHJ010000036.1, on the reverse strand, counting down.
GTGCTTTCCTGATAGCTTTAATTATTCCAAAGTTCCCGCATCCTGGACACCATTCGGTCTCAATGTCAGGATAATCCTCCATTGTAACCATCAGATCACCTTCTTCTCATGCAGGGCAAGTATTACATATCCCGGGGTGAAAGGCATACCATCGTACCTTAGCAGGTTCATATCAACAGATATGTCTGCTTCGGTTTTCAATAGCTTTGCGAACTGCCCTGTTGCATTACTCTCCACACATACAGTAGTTCCTTTCCCCGTTATCATATTCCTTATCTCTTCCCTGTTAATAGGGTATATATGTGTGAAATGTACGAGGTTCAGACTTTGTCCTTCTTCATTTAGCAGTTCCACTGTTTCTGCAAGGGGTCCATATGACGATCCCCATCCAATAAGAGTAACATCTGCTTCCTGAGGTCCGTACACCTCAGGGCCTTCCATTTCCATTGTAAGCCCTTTAAGTTTCCTCATTCTCTTTTCCATCATAAGTATACGATTATCTGCTGTCTGGTCAATGTGTCCCTCCTCATTGTGTTCATCACTATCCGCAACTACAAGGTGCTCACTCTGACCAGGCAGTGCACGGGGCGAAATGCCATCAGATGTGATGCTATAACGCTTGTATGTGTCCATAGTTCCCAGTTCATCATCTGATAACAGATGTCTATCGATGGTGATCTTTGAAGCATCGAACCGCTCGCAAGTGAACTGGGCATCTGCAAGGTATTGGTCACTCATGATAAACACAGGGATCTGGTACTTGTCCGCCAGGTTAAAAGCCTTCGCCGTGAGATAAAACGCATCCTCGGGGGTCTTCGGGGCAAGTATGCATCGGGGAAACTCTCCCTGGGAAGCGTGCAATGCGAACAACAGGTCCCCCTGTTCGGTCATTGTGGGCAGTCCGGTAGCAGGCCCGGGGCGCTGGCCAAAGAATATTACGGCAGGGGTCTCTGTCATACCTGCCAGCCCTAAAGCTTCAGCCATAAGGCTGAATCCACCTCCAGATGTGGTGGTCATGGCTCTGGCACCCGCAAAAGATGCACCTAATACCATATTAAGGGCGCTGATCTCATCTTCCGCCTGTTCGACTATCACATTGAACTTATCTGCATGTGCAGCCACAAAATTCATCACTCCGGTGGAAGGGGTCATGGGGTAAGAGGCAAGGAATTGCACGCCTGCCGCAAGCGCACCAAGCCCTACAGCATCATTCCCATCTATTAACATCTTCCTTGAAGTTCTGCTGGCCTTTTCAAAAGAGTATTTACACTTGCCCTTATAGTTATTCTGCGCATGATCATAGCCAGCTCTTGCGGCCAGTATATTACTTTGAATTATTTCTTCTCCTTTTTTTGAGAACGTATCTCTTAACACATCTTCCAGATATCTCAATTCAAAGCAGAGCAAGCCCAGGACAGCCCCCATGGCCACAGTGCTTGTATATAACTTGCTGCCGCCAGTCTCTTTTGCTATTTTCTGGAATGGCACATCAAATAGTTGTTTGTCATAGCTGGGAATTTTAAATTCTTCTGCGTCCAGGAGTAAAACACCATCACTCAGCTCTTCCATGTATTTTTCAACAGACATTCTGTCCAGTGCGATCAGCATATCCAACCTGTCTGACATCGCTCTTACTGGCCTGTCGCTCACCCTTATTTGGAAATAGTTGTTCCCTCCCCGAACCCTCGATAGATAGTACTGTGTTGAAAAAACGTGCAGCCCACTTTTTTGGAATGTCTTTGCCAGCGCAAGGCCTATGGTTTGTATACCCTGTCCGGCTTCTCCTCCTATTCGTATGCTTATGTCGTGTTCCATTTACTTCCCCCTTTAAAGCTAAATGTATCCTCTGATGTTTGCGATGAACACATGGGATCAAAGATGCAAATTCAAAATCAGCGCATCCGGTTATCATAATAATATTGAGGATATCCGCTTATATCATTTACCCATAATTTTTACCGGCGATGCTTCGATCTTTCTTCTCAGCTATTCTCTGCTGGAATAGCCATCTATATATACCTCTAATTATAATAAACAAACTATAATTAATCTCTAATATGGAACCCAGTGATAGAATGGAACGCGTCCCCACAGGCATAGAAAACCTTGACAAAAAAATAGGTGGAGGCTACCCACAAGGAAAAGGGATACTTTTAACAGGTGTTCCGGGTACCGGTAAGACTATATTTGGACTCCATCTGTTGTACCAATCCTGTTCGGATGGTAAGAAATGTGTGCTTATAGCAACTGAAGAGTCGCCCGAGGATCTCCTGGAGCAAGCAGGGATGCTTGGCTTAAAACTGGAGCCTTTTCTGGAAAATGGCCTTCTTAGTATCAAGCAGGTCCTGGAAATAAGGGCAGGAGCAGTGGCCAGAGCTGCTCATATTGTAGATGGGTTCAACAACACTGAGATCGATCTTATTGAAGAATGTGAACTGGACAGATCTTTCAGGCATGATCAGGTGGGTTTCAATATTGGTACGATGGACCTTGTCGATGTGGTAAAACTAATTCCGGATGATGCCAAAGTGGTAGTTGTCGACAATGTTGGAGTTCTTGCCTTTGGTCTTGACATCAAGCAGTTCAGGGATAAGTTCGACACTCTCAATCGTGTACTATCCGCTAAGCAGATCACTGTAGTATATGTAATGGACGATGCTGCATACCAGTTAACTCATCAGATAGCTGATTACTCGACCCATGGGGCTATAAAATTGTTCGTGAAGGAAAACCCATATACAGGAAAAATGGAACGTTTCCTTAGTATCCCGAAGATGCGTAGTACGTCGATATCATTGGACTTTATCTTATTTGATATCACTGCGACAGGAATCCAGTTAAAGGGCTCCAAAGGTAAGCTTATAGATGTGGGTTAAGGTGTGTGGTATCAATGAGTTCCAAGATATGGTCCCTGTACCACACAGCATTATCATTGCAATGGAGTGACCAGCTTCTTTCAAGGTACACGTGGATCAGCATCTCATTGAAGATGTATAGAAGGCAGCAGAATCTATCGATATGGGGTGAATAATATGCCAGATGAACCAAAACCTAAAGTGCTTATAGTAGATGATGAGCCCATGAACGTGGAACTTTTGCAGGCATATTTGGGCTCTGAATACGTGACAGTTTCGGCTTCTAATGGCAAAGAAGCACTTGCAAAGGTAAATGAAGAAAAGCCGGACATTTTACTTCTTGATGTAATGATGCCGGAAATGAATGGCTATGATGTATGTAAGCTTATCAGGTCTGCTGAAGGCACTCAGCTCTTGCCGGTAGTTATGGTGACAGCGCTCTCTAACAGAGAAGACCGGATAAGGGGTGTAGATGCCGGGGCGGATGATTTTCTTATAAAACCAGTGGATAAAGTGGAACTAAATGCAAGGATCAGGTCCCTTCTTAGAATTAGACATCTGCATAACAGTTTGCAACAGGAAAAGGACAAACTCGAGATGCAGAACCGTGTCAGATCTGTGCTTACAAGGATAATCCCCACTCTTTTTAAAACCATTCCATTAGAACAGAAGAACATGATCATTCACCAGATGACAAATATGGTCGTGGAATCAATGTTAGAGGGTTTAATGGGGTATGAGGGTATTAACAGTAAAGATAATCCTCTTGGGGATGCTTGCTGCATGCTGATGAACCAGCTTGGAGGCAGTTTTGAATCAAAACCCAATGCAGAAAATCATAATTCGTTTTACTTAAAAGGAACCAGGTGTCCCTGGGGTGCTCAGGAAGCACAGTTAAATCCCGTCCTGTGTAATCTTACAAGAGGTGCTTTTGCAAGACTGGCTGAAAGAATAGATTATGAAATGGACGTGGAAGTACTTTCAACTATGGGTAACGGCGACGAGGAATGTATTTTCAGATTCAGCAAGCAAGACTGATCAGCCACTGAATATTTTTTTAACTGCTTAGCAGGTCAAGTATCCTTATGGCAAGATGTGCTGCATTTGCACCATTGTCAATACCCACGCTGGCTACAGGCACACCTGGAGGCATCTGAGCAATGGATAATAATGCGTCCAGTCCCATCATTTTTGCACTTACTGGAACTCCTATTACCGGTTTTTTTGTTTTCGACGCAATAACTCCCGGTAATGCGGCAGAGAGGCCTGCAATTGCAATAAATACCTTTGCACTGCTTCCTGCAATGTATTCATCAAGTGTATCAGGATTGCGATGTGCTGAGATCACCTGTATGTCATAAACGTACTTGCTCTCGTCCAGTACTCCTGTTACACGATTGGCTATGGCACGATCTGATTCAGATCCCATTATGACTGCTATGTCTACCATTATATACTTCCTCAGGGGAATTTACCCTTTCCGCTAAGCTCCTGCTGGTGTTCTATGCTCATTTCAATAAGTATCTTGAATATCGATCTCACAGGATTTGTATCAAGATTGAATTCTATAGCATTGTCTACTGCCCTCTCAAGGACAACTTTGTTCTGGGCCTCGTCATTGATCGGCAGACCTGACTTCCTCTTTGACTCAAGTACTTTTTCCGAAAGTTCTGTACGTTTCTTGATAAGATCAACTATGTTCCTGTCAATACGTTGGATCTCAGCACGTACTTCTTCAAGTGAGCTCATTATTACTCCCGGCAGCAAGTTTTTTTGCCTCTTTATTATATATCTTACTGCTTATCAGGCTTCCGCTTATTCCCAGCTGGGACCAGCTTTCCTTTAGTTTTGAACAGGACACATTGTCCACAAGTGCAACATAAGATGGTCCAGTGCCTGAAAGTGTAACGCCTTTAACTCCGGCTTCCAGAGCCAGCATCATTGGTTCTGTATCAAAGCCCAGAGCACTGCAATAAAGAAATCCATTAAGGGTCATTGCCTCTTCATAGTTTCCCTCCAGGGCTAGCATATAGGCCATATCTACCCACGGAGCGATCAATCGTGAACGAGATACATTGGTAGCTGAGCTGAAGGCTTTTCTGTCAGGTGCAAAGATGATAACATCCTTTTCCTTCTTTTCCCTGCGCTCCAGTTCTTTAAGTTTGTTATCCGTAACCACTACCCCTCCAAAAAAAGAAGCACATGCATCATCAAAGGCACCAGTGATGCTGACACCCACATCCAAAGCAGCTTGCACGCCCAGTTTTACGGCATCAATAGGTTCCATTTCTTCGGCGAGTGCATCCAGTGTGGCAAGGACCGTGGCGTTAGCAGCTGCACTGCTGCTTTTCAATCCGCTGGCAAGAGGTATTTCACTTCTTGTTCTTACTGAACCTTGCATCTGGACATCGAAGTACTGCATTACCAGTTCTACAGTTCTTTCTATAAGCCGTGTATCTGCTTCAGGCTGACCTTCAATAGTTCCTGAAATTTTTCCCAAGCCACTATTTAGTTCCACGTCGGCAAAGGTCTTTAGGTCCACTGCAAAAGCCGCGCCTTTCCAGGTGGAGATCGCATTTACTATAGTACCTGCTCCAAGAGCATATGCATGTCCTGTATAGGTCATAACACCTCTATTTTTTGTACAGTCTTTTTCCTTTAATTGTTCTACCAGTGGGTAGTATACACGATCATATTTAAAATGTGGTCCGAACAATGAGCATATTTAATAACCAGTTGTTGCCGCTTGTAAATTAGAACGATAATTTTATAACAGATACATGTTACTATAATAGCGACCTCAGGTAGTATAATATGTCAAGAACTGGAGCTATTGTATTTATTACACTACTGTTGGCATCAACGGGCAGAATATGCCCTAGCAGACAGACGGGATGCATTCTGTACTGATATCCGGCCAGATGAGTTCAGGCATGTTGCCAGAATGGCCACGATAATGGATCGTCAGTTCCAGAACAGAGATGTTTGTAACAGGTGCCTTTAGAGGAAGGGATTCTTATTGCATTGGACCTTCAATTTACAATGCATGCTATAGGCAGGATTACGGAGTAGATCAGATGAATGAAGTAATGTTTGGAACAAAAGACGACAAGCAACTTATGTATCTTCCGGAGAAGTGCATAGGATGTGGAACTTGCGTCATGGCATGTCCGAAAGGAATCATCACCATCGGTTCCGTGGGGGCTGTTGCCAGGGGCCTTATTGACAAGGACTACCTGGAGAATGATCCTTCAGGCTGTATAATGTGTGGCATATGTGCCAAGACCTGTCCCACAGGTGCATTGGAAATGCGGCAGGCTGGCAAATCGATCAATGATAACACATATCTCAGTTTTGTGCTTAAACCAACAACTGTCAATGAGAACTGTGTCCACTGCGGATTATGCGAGCAGATATGCCCGCAGGGATGTATAGAGGTCAGGCAGTGGCTGGCATCTGATGGCAGTGCGAAGGTCGATGGTGAGACAAAGATAGATAACTCATGCTGTGTACATTGCGGATGGTGTGCTTCCGTCTGTCCTGCAGATGCTATCACTGTACAGAAACCGTTTGCGGGAACATGGGTAAGGGATGAGGCTACCTGTACTGCCTGCCGTTCATGTGTTGACACATGTCCATGTAATGCGCTTTTTAACCCGGAATGGGAAGCCGGGGAGAGAGTGGATAAGGTGGCCCAGCGCGCAGACGTATGTATCTATTGCGGGGCCTGTGAAATGGCCTGCCCCGTGGATGCTATTACTGTAACCAAGACCCAGATAATCCCCGAAGTGGATAAGAAAGCCATCATCGAGAAAAAGTTGCTTAACGTCAAGGCACCGAGACCCACTCTCACTTCTGTGCTTATGACCGATGAAGAAGCCTGCCTTGGATGCGGTAACTGTGTTATCATGTGCCCGGTCAATGCTCAGGATAATAAGAACCTTGCAGCCGGCTATCTCAACGAAGTGGAAAGCAAGAAGATCCTTGAGGTGAGGAATGGTACTGTCAAGGTTGTCAATCAGGATGTCTGTGGCTCAGATGGTGCGTGTGTGATGATCTGTCCCGTGAACGCCATCTGGTTAGAGAGAAGGGAGTGTTAGATATGGCTGGAACGATTGCAATAAAGAATGGTTATGTGTTCGATCCCCTCAATGAGGTCAAAGGGGAAAGGATGGATGTTTTCATCAGAGACGGAAAGGTCGTGAGAGAGCTTTCTGCATCTGAGATGGATAACGCAAAGGTCATAGATGCCAGCGGCATGACCGTAATGGCTGGTGGTGTGGATTCCCACTCACATGTTGCCGGTGCGAAAGTAAACAGTGGCAGGCTAATGAGGCCGGAGGACCACTACAAATGTTACATGAAGAAAACCCCTCTTACCCATTCCGGTTCAGGTTACACTGTTCCTACTGTGTACCTGGGTGGATATGAGTATTCCAAGATGGGATATACCACTGTATTTGAAGCAGCAGTACCGCCCCTTGAAGCCCGTCACACTCATGAGGAAATGCGTGCAACACCCATGGTGGATATGGGAGGCTACCTTGTACTGGGGAACAACTGGTTCCTTATGAGGTACATGAACGAGGGTGATTTTGACAAGGCAGCAGCCTACGTAGCATGGATGATGAGGACCCACAAGACATACGGTATAAAATGTGTGAACCCAGCAGGTGTGGAGAACTGGGGATGGGGAGAGAACGTCAATTCCCTTGACCAGGCGAACATACACTTCGAGGTCACACCCACGGAGATCATCAAGAACCTGACCGAGATCAATGAGCACCTCGGTTTCCCAATGCCACTGCATCTGCATGCAAACAACCTTGGACACCCGGGCTGCTGGGAGATCACAAAGGAATCTCTCAAGATCCCAAGCAACGTAAAAGGTAAGCCCAATGTGGACGTGGAATGGGCAGAAACAAAGATGAATGCAAAGAGGCACGAGTCCGTTTACCTGACACACTGCCAGTTCAATGCGTTCGGTGGAACTTCATGGAGAGATTTTGAATCCGGTGTAAAGGGCATAACAGATTATGTCAACGGCAAGGACCATGTAGTAATGGACAGTGGTTGTGTGCCATTCGGTGACGCAACGGTCATGACCGGTGATGGACCTGCGATCCACGATCTCTATGTGCTTACAGGTAACAAGTGGTCTAACACGGACGTGGAATGCGAGTGTGGTTCAGGTGTACTGCCATTCACATACCTAAAGAGCAATCCTGTGCACAGTGTGCAATGGGCAATGGGTCTGGAAGTGCTGTTGTACGTAAAGGATCCCTGGAAGTCCATCATGACAACTGATAGTCCCAATGGTGGTCCATTTACAAAGTACCCACTTGTTATGGCATGGCTGATGTCCCTCAAGGCCAGGCAGGACACCATGGCGGAATGCCACAAGTGGTCCCAGGACAGGAGCGGCCTGGGCGGTGAGGAGAGAGAGATGTCTCTGTATGATCTTGCGATCCTGACCCGTGCCAACCCAGCAAGGACAATTGGTATGGCATACAGGAAGGGAACCCTGGGTGTGGGAGCTGACGGTGATGTGGCCATTTACAACATTGATCCGAAGAAGCTCGATGTGAACGACTATGAGAGCCTTATTAGGAACCTGCAGAACTCTGAGTACACTATAAAGGACGGAGAGGTCGTTGCCCGCCAGGGTGAGATCGTGGCAATTCCGGAAAAGAGGACCTATTATTCTGACATCAAGGTCCCGGATGCTGATGAAAAGCACATGCTTGAAGATGTAAAGGAGTGGTTCAGGTACTACACCTTAGGCTTCTCTAACTACCCGACGCCTGAGAGGTACCTGGCAAACCCAACTCCGATGACCGTGAATCCGTTGAGGTGAGTCAATGGCAGAAGTTACACTTAGACCAAAAAATGATATTGATATAATGGTGGAAGCAGAGGTCATAACTCCTGACCATTTCGCCGGCAAGAATGCAAAGGAAATTGGTGAGCTGGTCGTATGGCAGGGCCCAAAGGAGTTACCTCTTTCTGATTTCTTTGATGTGCAGGGTAATGGTGGAAGCTCTGCACAGGAAACCACCATCATTGTAGATGGTGATGTTCCAAGGATAAAGAGAATAGGGCAGCAGATGACCTCCGGCAAGATAGTCATAAAGGGCAATGCAGGGATGCATGTTGGCTCCGAGATGGCCGGGGGTGAGATCGTTGTAGAGGGAGATGCCGAGTCATGGGCAGGCATGGAGATGAAAGGCGGCCTGCTTCATATCAAAGGTAATACCAAAGACCATGTAGGTTGTGCATACCGTGGCAGCTGGCATGGTATGACCGGCGGTCGTATCGTAATTGATGGCAACGCAATGAACCAGGTAGGCGGCGGTATAAGCGGCGGAGAGATCATCATCAATGGTAACGTGGACAATTTCTGTGGCATCCGTGCCAATGGCGGCCTTATCGTTGTGAAGGGAGATGCCTTCAGGACCGTGGGTGCTGAGATGACCAACGGTATTATTGTAGTAGGCGGCCACATATCCAGGTTCACTCCAGGATTCCAGTATCAGGCCACGGAGAAAGACCTCAAGTTCGGTGATGTCGAATGCCCGGGCGAGTACAAGAAGTTCGCAGGTGACTATGCAATACCCCAGAAAGTAAAAGGCGTAATGTACGTATCAAGCGAGTTTAACGGGGGTCTGTAAAATGGTATGCATTGAAGCGTTACTTAATACCGGAAGTACCATAGATGAAGGAAGGCTGGCCAAGGGCGGTGACAAATACTCTGACGCATACACAAAGGAGTGTGCAGTCTGCTGGCTCAACGAAGTTGATTACGCAGCACTGGGATTCCCTGAGAAGGTAAAGGTCATAAGAAGGGACGGACAGCGTTCAGTTGTAGTATATACCAAATGTACCAACGACATGAGGTGTGGACAGGTCTTCATGCCAAGGGCAATATGGGCCAATGTGGTAGTAGAGCCGTCCACGTTCTCCACAGGTTCACCTCTATACAAGGGAAGCCTCGTGACCATCGAGCCTGCTGAAGGCGAGGTGCTCAGTGCTGAAGACGTTGTTCTTAAGGTGTACATGGGAGGTGAATAAAATGGTTGCAAAGAACATTATATGCCCGGTATGCGGTGCATCATGTGACGATATCATTGTGGATCTCAAAGGTAACACCATCGATGTTCAGAACGCCTGTAAGATGGGCAATGCCAAGTTTCAGGAAGTTGTGAGCCATCACAGGATAAGAGAACCTATGGTAAGGGAGAATGGCAAGCTGAGGCCTGCAACATGGGATGAGGCTCTGGACAGGGCTGCTCAGATCCTGGCCAACTCCAGAAGGCCTTTTTTCTTCATGGGTAGTGAAACAGCCATTGAGGCGCAGGAAGTTGGTCTGCATATGGGAGAATATCTTGGTGGCGCAGTCGATTCTAATGCCACGATTTGCCACGGACCCACTGCAATGGGTATCCAGGAAGCAGGCAGGTCCGGATGTACGGCCGGACAGTCAAAGAACAGGGCAGATATCATCATCTACTGGGGAACCAATCCTCTGGAATCCATGCCCAGGCACATGTCCAGGTATGGTGTCTTCCCAAGGGGATACTGGACCAAGAGAGGCAGGTTCGATCGTACGGTCATTACAGTGGACCCGCGCAAGACTCCCACAACAGTTGCATCTGACCTGCATGTGCAGCTCAACCCCAACACAGACTATGAACTGCTGAGTGGACTGTTCACCATAATCAATGGGAAAAAGCCACATCCTTCAGTGGAAGAGATAACCGGTATTCCTATTGAGGTCATGGAACAGGTCGTCACCCTGATGAAGGAGTCTAATTTCGTGTCCATCTACGTAGGACTGGGTGTGTCCTCATCTTACGGAAAGCACAGGAATATCGAAATGGCCCTGAACATGGTAAAGGAAATGAACAACTATACAAAGTGTACTATAGGGGCACTGAGAGGTCATTGCAACGTCGCAGGTTTCAACCAGCTCGCATCTTACCTCTATGGGTATCCCTTCGGCCTCGATTTCTCAAGGGGCTATCCGAGATACAATCCCGGAGAGTACACCTGTGTGGACCTGCTGAGGGACAAGGATACGGACGCTGCACTGGTGCTCAGTGCTGATCTTGTATGCCACATCCCTGCAGATGCCGCAGAGTACATGGCACAGATACCCACTATCTGCATTGACATTGCGCCATGTCCTACCACCACGGTATCTGAAGTGGTGCTGCCCGGTGTCATCGATGCGATGGAATGTGATGGTACTTTCTATAGGCTTGACGATGTGCCAGTGTACTTCCAGCCGTTCACGGAATCTCCGTTCCCTTACACAAAGAGCAACGAAGATACTATGAAACAGCTTTTCGACAGAGTGAAGAAACTTAAGGAAGCATGAAGAAGAACCAGTACACGGGTAATTCTTCTGTAAAGAGGGAATTCGGCAGGGGCGAATGTGTCGCCCCTTCTTCCCTATATACAACTATAGCGTGCACAGAGATCTCCGGCAGCCAGAGAAAACAAATAGAAGCGGATGTTATCATTGAAGAGGTATTTGACCTTTTCATCAATGATGTCCACCTCACTACTTTTTATGCGAGTCCCAGGGAACTTGAGGAGCTTGCAGTTGGATTCATGGTATGTGAAGGCTTTATCGGCAGGGATGATATCCAGAACATACTTTCCATTGATATAGGTCCTAAGAGGATAGATTGTAAGATCAATATCGATGTTTCTCAGCTTTTCGATCTCGGACGTGTGGAAAGGTGCGGTACGACCCTTTTTACTCCCAGGAACCGTCCCTTATTGCCAAAGGATGTGTTTTTCGTTCCACAGGTGATATTCAATGCAGTAGGAAAACTGAAAGAATGGGGCAACGCATGGAAAAAGACCGGTGGCGCTCATTCTTCACTGGTATGTGATCCATCAGGTAATATTCTGGTATTCTGCGAGGATATAGGACGTTCGTGTTCTGTGGACAAGGCGGTTGGAAAAGCATTGCTTGAAGGCATAGATATTTCCAGATGTGCGCTTGTCACTACAGGCAGGCTTGCAGGTACTATGGTTTCAAAGGCTATAAATTCTGGTTTTCCTCTCATGGCCAGTAAAGGCGCAACTGTGAAAGAAGCAGTGTTACTTGCACAGGATGCAGATCTGACCCTCGTAGGTTTCGTGAGAGAACCTAATATGTATGTATATAGTGGGGAATATCGATTGATATATGCGTGATTTTATTGTTTTTTGTAGTATTTTCCGGGGATAAATGAAAAGAACTATATTCGATTAAAACTTACAACCATCCGAGTAAGTAACACTTTTAGTAGGATTATTGTTACAATTTTTCAAAAAGGTGATATATATGAGCGAAAAGATCGGTATCCTTGCCATAGGTCATGGCAGCAGATTGCCCTACAACAACCAGGTAGTTACTGAAATTGCAGACATGATCGCAAAAAAACACCCTGAATATGTTGTAAAGGCCGGATTTATGGAAATGAGCACTCCCTCAGTGGAAGAAGCATTACTTTCATTTGAAGATAGCGGTGTGAGCAAGATAGTTGCTGTGCCTGTATTCCTTGCATCGGGCGTGCATATTACTGAAGATATTCCGGCTATATTGAAACTGGACCCCGAAACCAATCAGGGTAACATTCAAATGAATGGCAGGCAGGTAAGTATCCTCTACGGCAAGCCCCTTGGAAGCGATGAGCTCATTGCCGATCTGATCTTCAAGAGAGCGCAGGAAGTTCTCTGATCATAGCTGTGTTACAGAACACAGCATCTTTTTCTCACATTTGGAACACAATTTATTATTCAACTGGGGTTTTTCTACAAGAACCCAAATATCAGGTGCTTGTATACTGAAACTGGGAACAATTGGTATTTTGGTCTGCAATAAGTAAAATCAAAAGCCTGTGTTATGTTAAATTTAAATATTACTTTACGAAATCTTATATTATGAAGAACACTGAACTATCTGAAAAGCTTATAAAAATACTGGAACTTAGATATGAACCAGTGGCTGTCAAATTAATAAAGAAGGGACAAAAAATCCCGGAAGGGTTCACGGAACCTGCAAATAACATCAGGCACTGTCAGTCCATTATGAGGGCAAGGAACGGTGAATCGTTTATAATGCCTGCTGAGAAACATGCATGTGTCGTGGGTGCATCAAGCCTGGGTCTGGTTCCAACTCCCCCTAAGGTAAAATCAGGTGAATTCCATACGAATCTTGCAATGTTCGAATGTACCGATGCAGCTGCAAATATGATCTCCCAACGCTCTGAATTGGAAGAGGGCAGTACAGTTGCTACAGTTGTTGGTCCGTTGAAGGATTTTGAATTTGAACCTGATGTTGTGGTGCTGGTGGATGTCCCCGAAACTCTTTACTGGCTTATTCCGGCAGCTACTTTCTTCGAAGGTGGAAGGCAGGCATTCAGCACAGCAGCTTTCCAGGCAACATGTGTGGATTCCACTCTCATCCCCCTGCTCACAGGTAAGATGAACATGAGCCTTGGATGTTTTGGGTGTCGCAGGTCCACAGATATCAAAAATGAAGAAATGATCGCAGGAATACCGTATGTAAACCTCGGAAAAATGGTGGAGGCACTTGAGAAGATACATGGAGGGCCAATGCAAAAAGCAAGAAAGAAAGAGGGTTAAGAAATTACTCTTTCTTTAGTTCCCTATCAATTTCAATTTACCGAAACTACTGTAACAGGCAAGAAACTGTTTTGAAATACTTTTTTAAGAAAAGGTGATGTTCAGTTACTGAACATCGTTCTTGCAGATGCCACAAGCCCTGGCAACATGTCCACAGGTATGCTTATGATCATCTCATCGTCTTTTATTTCGGTGTACTTGCGGCTGCCGCTGCAGCCCACGGTCACACCTGCTTCTCCTGAGAGAAAGGGATAAGCTACGCCATCTGCACACACGCTCTGTTTGCCTGCAAAACTTGCATTGACACGTCCTCCACTGTTGTGCAACAGTGCCTGTGACAGTTCCATTACCTGTTTAGGATTCGTAATGATCAGGATAACATCAGGATCGAATGTTGCATTCTCCAGAGGTGAATACAATACAGCTTTTACGGAATGTGCTGGCACCCGCGGTACTTTTTCCATTGTGCTTTTAGCAGCATCCATGGAACCGAAATGGTTTAGGTGATAGTACACTTCTCCGGTCTTCAGCTTTTCACCCATTTCGGTAAGTCCCATCACCGCCGCTCCGCCTTTGCACATGTGATCATCAATGATCGCATAGAACTGAGACCCTTTTCTCCTTACGTTGTCCACCATCTGGCAATGCCTTGTATTCTCTGTTATTCTTTGCACGTCAGAAGGCAATTCTTCATCCGCTTTAACAAGACGTACGGCGACAGGTGATGTTTTCAGTTGGAGTGTGTCTATAAGTTCTTTTCCTAATCTCTGGATCTCTTCGTTGTTCATGCGATCTTCTCCTGTGTCGATCATAGGTTTTGGTCGGCTGTGCGAATAATGTGCAAAGGGATATATGTAGTTTATCAATCAGGGATTCTGTTAAGTTAAGGAGTACATAAAAGGCAGATCTAAAAAAATATGAAAATTTCCGGCCACAGTGCCAATAATGGCCGGATCAGCACGCTCAGACCTTCTGGACAACGTCCAGCACTATCTGATTATCTCTGAAATCCGCTACTACGGTAGAGCCTTCTGCAACCTGGCCCGAAACTATCAGTTTTGCCATCTTTGTTTCCACCTCGTTCTGTATTACACGCTTAAGTGGCCTGGCACCGAAGGTCTCACTGTAGCCTACCCTGCCCAGGTATTGTTTTGCTTCATCCGTGATCTCCAGCTGTATCCTTTTGTCCCTGAGCCTTGCCACAAGGTCCACCACCTTGAGGTCTACT
>NZ_JBFXHJ010000035.1:0-16874 GCF_050177135.1 Methanomethylovorans sp. | reverse complement strand
AGGGAAAAGGCAGAAGAAGTGTTTTTGGGAGAACAGAACCTGGCCCTGTCCGACCCGAACCTATGCCTTCTCATATACTCCGGCATACTTCTGGAAAAAGAAGGACGCAGAGGCCATCTCCCTAACATCAGCAGGAAATCCTATGAAAAGGACCTTACGTTCATAATAGCTGACGAAGTTCTCGGGATGAGTATTTCCAGGTACATTAGTGGTGATAAGGGCACTTTTGAGTTTGTACGGTTCGATAAACAAAAACCAGGCATTCTTTCAAAACTAGGTCCTTTTATGGACGATGTCATTGGCGGACTTATAGGTGGTGTTTCTGCAAACATGTATACCAGAAGCATGGCAGAACAAGGTGTTAATAAAGAAAAAGAAAGTGATAAAAAGAACAAAAGCAATGACAACAGTGGTGTGATCGCAGGATGAGGAGTTTCCTTCTGGCATTAAGGTCCGGTTTTGGTTTTCTGTCCACTATTCCGGTGGGGTTGACAATGGAAGGTCTGGACGAGTTCTTCAAGCGGACCTATTTACATATCCTCGTAGGTGCTGTACTGGGACTATTGATGGGGGTTTTCGCTTTCTTATCCATGATGACATTGCCACAGCAGATTAGTGCTATAATGATAGTTATTTTTGTATACTATCTTACAGGTCTTAACCATCTTGATGGCCTTGCGGATCTCGGGGATGGTGTAACTGCCCATGGATCGGTGGAAAAGAAGATCCGTGCTCTTAAGGATGTGGCACTTGGCATCGGAGGTGTAGGTTTCTGTACAATGGGTATCCTTGCATTTTATTTATCAATAGCTTCCCTTCAGTCTGAAGCCCTTCTATGGGCTGATAATAGTATGCGCACTGCTGCAGCTATCCTGTTTTCTTCTATGCTGATAGCAGAAGTTTCAGCAATGCAGTGCATGCTCACAATAGCAGCTTTCGGCAAGTCTATCCATGAGGGATTGGGGTCTATCTTAGTGCAGAACACCACATTTCCAAAATATATAGTGGGGCTTTTGGGTTCCGTGGTCATATGTTCGCTTGCCCTGCTACCCTTCGGAATTTGGTATTGTGGGATTATTGCCCTTATAGCTGCTATTATTTCAGCTTTTCTCGTATTGAACATCAGTAACCGGCACTTTGGAGGGATGAACGGGGATGTGATCGGCACTTCCAACGAGGTGGGGAGAACTATTGCCCTTATAATGATCGTATTGGTATTGAGCTATCATAACGGAGGTATTCCATGGATGCTATAATTATGGCCGGAGGCCTGGGAAGCAGGCTTGGGATGGGTGAGAAACCGTGTGTGAGTTTACTGGATAAGCCCTTGATAACTTATGTTATAGAGGCTTTGCATGAGGCTTCCGGAATAGACAGGATATATGTTGCAGTTTCTCCGGCTACTCCTCTGACCCAGAGCTTCCTTGAGAAAAACTACAATGGCAAGGTACGCACTATCATGACCGGAGGAGGCAATTATGTAGGTGATATGATATATGCCGTTAAAGAGGCGGCTATCAATGCGCCGGTCCTGGTCATTATGGCCGACCTGCCATTGCTTAAAGGTAAGCATATTGATCACGTTATAGAGGAGTATGAAAAATGCGGGAAACCCGCTATGTCGGTTTTCTCTCCGCTGGCAATATGTAAAGGCCTTTCAGTAAGACCAGATACGGTCTTTAACTGGGAAGGTGAACTGATCGTACCTTGTGGTGTCAATATTATAGATGGCAGCAATATTGAACAGGAACAGGAGTATGAGAGTCTGGTAAGCCAGGATGCTGCTTTTGCATTGAACATAAACCGTGCCGAAGATCTGCGCAAATGCAAAGAGATTATAGAACAAAGACTATTATCGCAGTCATGATCTCATTATATACATGGTCTCAGGAAGGTATGTGATGTCTATGCCGGGAAATATACTCGTAGCAGAGAAGGAATATTCTCTTGATACATTGAAGATCATAACCGGACACTCTGTACTCAAAGATCCTGATTTGATACCTGAAGAATTGCTCCTTCTGTGCAGTGTGATAGATAATCCTTATCTGTTACCTTATTTTCTTGAAACTTTCTATTCAATGCAGCTCAGGGATGAGAATGCTTTTCATTTTGCCTTGCTCAGGATACAGGTTGATTCACAACTACGTATGAACGAGGATATCCAGAAACACCAGCATCGTATGTATGCGGCAAGAACGCTGGAAAAATTGCTTTTCAATGAACTTTTGCTTGAAACACTATCGGTTCAGGATGTCATGGAGTAGCATTTCCCGATAACAGGTGGATAAATTGTTTTCTTCGATCACTTATATAGTGTAATGTAAGTTCAGATTGGCAGGAATGCTGCAGATAAATGTCAATATGAAAAATAATGAAGCGTATGCATTTGAATTGCGGTAATTTACTATCCCTTTTTGCTTAAAACGCAGAACAAAGCATTTAAATTGAATACCGCAATAGGTGAATATCTAACATTCATGCTTATGGAGACTTCCTATGCTAAAGGAGATCACAGGTCAATACAACGCAGGTGAGATCGAATCCAAGATACACGTTTTCTGGGACGGGATCGATGCGTACTCAAAGGTACGCCAGCGCAGAATGGGTGCAAAGCGTTTCTTTTTCGTGGACGGTCCGCCATATACTACCGGTCACATACATCTGGGTACTGCATGGAATAAGATCATCAAGGATTCCATACTCAGGTACCGTTCAATGAACAATTACCATATACTTGACCGTGCAGGATGGGATATGCATGGCCTTCCTATAGAGGTGAAAGTGGAAGGGGTTCTTGGTTTTACTTCCAAGAAAGATATTGAGAGGTATGGAGTCGGCAATTTCATAGAAAAATGCAAGGAATTTGCCTTATTACAGAAAGACGATATGACCCGCCAGTTCCATTCCCTGGGAGTATGGCTCAACTGGAAAGACCCGTATATGACACTTAGGGACGAGTATATCGAAGCTGCGTGGTGGACGCTGAAGCAGGCTCAACAAAAGGACCTGCTCGAAGAGGGTAAACGAGTGGTCAACTGGTGTCCCCGATGTGAGACTGCAATAGCGGATTCGGAAGTTGAATATGAGGAGCGTGTAGATCCTTCTATCTATGTGAAGTTCCGCCTGAAGAATGAACCAGGTACATCGATAGTTATCTGGACCACAACTCCCTGGACCATACCATCCAATATTGCAGTGGCAGTACATCCTTCATTCGAGTATTCCAAGGTAAAGGCTGTTACATCTTCCGGTGACAGTGAGATCCTGATCATGGCCTCCTCACTGGTCAAAGATGTGCTCAAAAAAGGCAGGTTTGCTGATTTCAAGATCCTGGATACCATGCTGGGTGAAGACCTTACGACACTGGAATATGAACACCCCCTTGCAGACCAGATCCCCAAGCAGGCACGTTTCAAGCATAATGTGTATCTTGCAGACTTCGTAACAGCAGAGAACACCGGTTGTGTCCATATAGCTCCAGGACATGGTATGGACGACTTTGAAGTGGGTGTGAAACATGGGCTTCCCATCTTCTGTCCGGTAGGATCAGATGGCCGGTATACGGAAGAAGCAGGTGAATATACTGATATGCATATCAGGGAAGCTAATAAAGTGGTCGTGGAAAACCTCAAGCAAAGAGGGCTGCTGCTTGCAGAAGGTACTATTTCCCACCGTTATGGACACTGCTGGAGATGTAAAACACCGATCATCTATCTTGCTACCCGCCAGTGGTTCCTGAAGATATCGGAATTAAAGGAGCAGATGCTTTCAGAGATAGATAAGGTTGTCTGGTATCCGGAATGGGCAGGTTCAGCACGCTTCAGGGATTGGGTGGAAGGTGCAAGGGACTGGTGTATCTCAAGACAGCGTTACTGGGGCATACCCATACCTGTCTGGCGCTGTACCGAATGTGAACGGATAGATGTTATTGGTACAAAACAGGAACTTCTTGAAAGATCGGGTCTGGCGGAAGGGATCGAGCTGCACAGGCCTTATGTGGACTCTGTGACCCTTACATGCGAATGCGGCGGAAAGATGCGTCGTGTGGAGGACGTATTCGATGTATGGTTCGATTCGGCTGTTGCTTCCTGGGCCACATTGAACTTCCCACATCAAAAGGAAGAGCTTGAAAAATGGTGGCCTGCAGATTTCATCACCGAGGGTCATGACCAGACCAGAGGATGGTTCTATTCGCAGTTAGGTGCCAGCATGGTGGCCTTTGGCAAGGCACCTTATAAGAGCGTACTCATGCACGGGTTCACTCTGGATGTTGAAGGAAAGAAAATGTCCAAGAGCCTGGGTAATGTAGTGCAGCCTTCCGAGGTCATCGAGAAGTTCGGTGCAGATACCCTGCGTGCTTACGTGTTATCGTCCAGTGCACCCTGGGAAGACCTGAAGTTCAGCAAGGATGAGATAGCCAATATCCATCGGACGATCAACATCCTGTGGAACGTCTATCGTTTTCCGTTACCCTATATGGCATTGGATGGCTTTGATCCTTCGAATGTGACCTTGGGATCGGTGAAGCCACATATGCGCAGTGAGGACAGGTGGATCCTTTCCAGGATGCAGTCTGTGATCAGATCAGTGGATTCTGCCATGGAGACCTGTATGCTCCAGAAGGCCATAAGGACCATCAATGACTTTGTGCTTGAGGACCTTTCCCGCTGGTATATCCAGCTCATAAGGCCAAGGACATGGGTAGAGGCCGATGATCCGGACAAGGTAGCCGTATACAGGGTACTTTACGAGGTTTTCACGACCCTTACAAAGGTCATAGCTCCTTTTATGCCCCATCTTGCAGAGGAAATGTACCAGAACCTGGTACGCAACGTCTACAATGACGCACCGGAATCGGTCCACATGAACGATTGGCCTGTGCCTGATGGATCCCTTATAGATGTGGACCTTGAGCAGCATATGAAGCTTGCACGCTCTATTGTGGAGGCAGCTTCCAATGCCCGCCAGAAGGTCGGGCGTAAGCTGAGGTGGCCTGTGGGCAGAATAGTTGTCAGCCCCCCGGAAGAAAATGCAGCTCTTGCTGTCAAGAACCTTAAAGAGGTGCTCATGGACCAGACCAACTCCAAGGACATCGTACTGACCGGGGTTGGCGAAACCTGGGATGAACTTGGTTTCAGTGCCATACCGAATCCGGGAGCAATAGGGCCTGTTTTCAAAGGCGATGCCGGAAAGGTCATAGCCGCTTTAAAACAGGTGGATGCCATAGCATTGAAAAAGAAACTCGCCTGTTCCGAGGGTTATGAGCTACAGCTTGGTGACGGCAATATCGTGACCATAGGTCCCGACATGGTCAACTTCCAGGAGACACTGCCTGAACTGGTGGCAAGTGCTTCGTCATCTGCTGGCATTGTATATGTGGATGCTAAGCTTACAAGGGAACTGGAAGCAGAAGGTTATTCCAGAGAGGTCATTCGCAGGGTTCAGGATATGAGGAAAGAGATGGACCTTGCTGTGGAAGAGAACATTAAGGTGATCATCTGCATCGATGACGAGAGAGTAGTGGATCTGGTACTTGATCTGGAACAATTGATCGCCAGCGAGGTACGTGCAGATGTACAGATCATAGGCTTTGATGTGGAAGTCCGTGGAGATCTCGTCAAGGACTGGGATGTGGAAGGAATATCGATGCACATTGGGATATCCAGAAGCTGAGGCAGTTTGGAAAGGACTATGGACTTTACGGCCTGGGAACCAATATACAAGGAGATACTTCAGGACTTTGGCTTTAGTCGGGAAGAGGATGAGCAGGCGGCTCTTCTTCTTTCACATCTGCTTGAAGGACAGGTCTCACCGGGACTGGTCGCTCTAAAAAGAAAGATATCCGGGAAGGATGTCCTAGTTTGTGGTAATGCTCCGATCCTTGCCGAAGACCTTGACAGGTTAGACCTTGGAAGATATGTGGTAATTGCAGCGGACGGTGCAACAGCAGTTGTAATGGATGCCGGCAGGATGCCGGATGTTATAGTCACAGATCTGGACGGGGATGTGGAGCGTGAGGTAGAGGCTTCAAAGCAAGGTTCTCTTGTGGTTGTCCATGCTCATGGGGACAACATGGACAAGCTGCTCAACTATGTTCCACGGCTTCAGAACGTCATCGGGTCCACGCAGGCTGTTCCCCTGGAAAACGTATTCAATTTCGGTGGTTTTACTGACGGGGACAGGGCTGTGTATGTGGCACATGAGTTCGGTGCAGGAACGATCAAACTTGCAGGTTTCTTTTTTGATGATCCTGTGGTATCACCATCAAAAAACAAAAAATTGAAATGGGCCCGCAGACTAATTTACTCTTTGGGGCTCAATATTTAAGTAAGCCGTTCTATGATGGCGATTTTCATGAGAACTTATTTATATTTTGTTACGCAATTAGGAATAAGGTTCCATGGATACACTTGTCATCTGCATAGACCGGGATAATGACCTGGGCGAAAAGGCGAAGGTCTCAAGTCCCATTATAGGGAGAGAGGAAAATATCAAAGCAGCCGTTGCTTTGTCCATTGCGGATCCAGAAGATTCTGATTCCAATACTATTTTCGGCGGCGTGAAAGTGCTGGATGAGCTGCGTTCAAAAGGACTGGATGCAGAGCTCATTACCTTTGCAGGAGATCGGAAAATAGGTATTACCTCTGATCAGAAGATCTCCCAGCAGCTTGACGACATCCTTTCCAGATATCCTGCTTCTAATGCCATCTTCATTTCTGATGGGGCTGAGGATGAAACCTTGCTTCCTATAGTCCAGTCCAGGATAAAGATCAATTCGGTCAGACGCATAGTGATCATGCAAAGCTCGAACCTTGAAAGCACTTATTACATCCTGAAACATGCCTTTAATGATCCTAAGATCTCTCAAACATTCTTCGTTCCGGTCGGGCTTGCAGCTCTTATATATTCCATCTTTCTGCTAGCTCGCTATCCGGAAGGGGCTATAATAGGTATCCTCGCGGCAGTTGGCCTGTACATGCTCTACCGTGGTTTCGGTGATACTGTCACCACTATGTGGAACAAGATAAAAGATGATTTTCACATGGGAAAACTGGTCGTTGTAACCCATTCTGCGGCATTACTGATAATTATCGTTTCCTTTGTACAGGGACTTGTCAGTATATGGCAATATTATACCCACGGGGGCATATGGTATCATGGATTGGTGCCACTGGTCACTGTGTTCATACACAGTTCCGTATGGTGGCTGGTATTAGCGGCGATCATAATGAATTTCGGGCGTATGATGGATATGTACCTGCATGGAAAGTTCAGTTTAAGGCAGATATCGCCTTCTTTCTACGCTCTTTCGCTAGGACTCCTGTTATGGGGAGCCACCACGTATATATTAGCCTTTAATCCTGTTATTGAAGGCGTTCAGCCTTCCGTAGTTTCAGGACTGCAATATTTCATTTATTCCATCGTCATAGCTATCATTATTGCTCTTGCAGGCATCAGGATAGCTGCCAGACCCGTCAAGGAGTGAAAGGATGTCTCTTAGCATACTGGATAAAGAATGTACATCCAATGTACATTTTTCCTTTGCTGTCATTGGAGGAGTGGGTTTTTCCCACCTTGATGACCGGTCACAGATCACAGTCAATACCGAATATGGTGCTGTACAGGCATCCATAGCCAGGATGGCAGGTATTAACGTATTGTTCATCCCAAGACATACAGGGAGCAGTGGCCATGTTCCACCTCATAGGATAAATTATCGTGCCAATATCATGGCAATAAAGCAACTAGGGATCACGCGTGTGGTAGCTGTTAACTCTGTGGGTACGATACATGGCCATCCCATTGGAAGCATGGTACTGCCATACGATTTTGTGGATTTCACTTGCATGCGCCCATCCACTTTCTTTGAAGATCAGACCGTACATGCAGACATGTCAGAGCCTTACTGTCCACAGCTTCGATCTCTGATAAGGTCCATCCTTAAAGAAAAAGGAGTTCAAACAGCTGATGTGATATATGCATGTACTGAAGGTCCGAGGTTCGAGACCAAGGCTGAGATCCGCATGTTAAGTAGCTTTGCCGATGTTGTAGGTATGACGGGTCTGCCGGAAGTGGTACTTGCCAAAGAGATGCAGCTCTGTTATGCATCCTTATGCCTGGTAACAAATATGGCTTCTGGGATCGAAAGTGCCAGGCCTACAGCAACTGAGGTGCTGGATATACTTACTTCCAGAAAAGAATTCATTTTTGAGCTTTTACATTCCATTGCAGCACGCATGCCCATAGACCGGGAATGTATGTGCAATAATGCAATAGATAATGGTACTCTTTGATCTGTTATTTTTATGCAATATCCTTGGATGTGTCTATCTGAACGCCATCGCATATCTTGAACTTGATCACTTCGACTATCGGCAGCATACCCCGCATCTTAGGAATAGCGAGTTTATTCACAATCTTATCAGCTCCCCTGTCAAGGGATATCTCAAAGATCACATCTGCAGCATTAAGGATCTCGTTCTCTATGTGTTCAGGATGGCTCCCTTTCAGGCCATAGAGATATGTAAGAGCATCTGCTTCCTTGCTGATCTCATATATGATGTGCATCATTCTCCTGAGCAGTCCCGGATTCACACGCAGGTTCATGAAAAATGAGAAATTGTCAAACACAAGGTTGATCTCTCCTCTTTGATCATCGTTCCTGATATTCTCTAAATTATATTCCACGAACTCGAGCAGCTTAGCGTCCGCATAGTCATTACCGACATTATCTGCCATTTCACCTGAAGATGTCAGGTAATATTCACTATAAACATCGATAAAAGTTATGTTCTTTATATCAAAGTTAAGGTTCACTATGTCCCTGAGTAAATATTTAGGTCTGCGGCTAGTAGTGAAATAATAAGTCTTTCTTGATTGAGTGAACTGGTAGAGAAATATTTCTGCCATACAGGAAGGATCTGCTGAAACATAGGTCAGCGAACCGCAAGGCAGTCCTCCTCCTATACTCCTGTCAAGGACGGAAATACCTGTGCTTAATATGCTAAGATGCGGGATAGTCTCTGGACCTGGCACATTTTCCTGGGGTATATTCTCCCGGATAGTATCATAAAGATTATGTGCATCATTTTCAGTACACGATGCTTGTTCTCCAGTGACAGGTTGCTGTATTCCTGCAGACTTGAACGGTCCCAGCATGAAACTTCCCCTCTTGAAATGAGATATATCTACACTAAAATATTATATTTTTATTTCTATCTATTGGTTGTAATACATATAATGTTTTCCAGACAATGACAAGCATACATTACTTATACCTTCTCTCCAATTCAGCTGCATAATGAGCTTATGGATCCTTATAAACCCCGAAAGTACTAAATTATTGGTATTGGTCATAAAAGGGGGCAGAAAATTGCCACTTTTCACCGGGGAACTGATCCTTAATAAAACCCCGGCAGGTTCAAGGCCGCACAAGTTCAGAATGCTAAGGGATGGCAAGGAAGAATACCTGACACCTGCAGAGTTCATAGATCTGCTACGTATGTCCGATCGCATCATGATCGCAAAAGGCGGGAACGAAGCCACTACTG
The DNA here is from genome assembly GCF_050177135.1 of Methanomethylovorans sp. NCBI lineage: Archaea > Methanobacteriati > Methanobacteriota > Methanomicrobia > Methanosarcinales > Methanosarcinaceae > Methanomethylovorans > Methanomethylovorans sp. The sequence goes on along the minus strand of NZ_JBFXHJ010000035.1, from coordinate 7,320 downwards.
CAGCTTTTATGGATATGCTGAAAGGTTTCCAGCTTGATGGGGAATTAGTCAATGCCTGTCGTTTTTGTCTGCTTAAACGCCGTTTCAATTTTCTGAACAGGCGGTCAATAAGATATCATTCAGAGAAGATATGCGAGGAATGCGCCAAAGAAGAGCTGGCCAGGGTCCTTAATGCTCCTTATTGTCATTATAGCGACGAGGCGAAAAAGCGCATCGAAGAGATGCTTTTACAGACAAGGGACCTCGACCGGACTGTAGGTACATTGGACCCTGAAGGTCTTGACCAGGAACTTACAAGGTTTGATACTGTCCAGGCTTCCCTTGATGCCAGGACAATGAGAATAGCAGATCTGCCCATATCAAAAAATTTTAAAGACATCCTATTGCAAAAATCCGACGAACTGCTGCCGGTACAGGCTAAAGCCGTTGATGCAGGCCTTTTCAAAGGAAAGCACCAGCTTGTAACTTCTGTTACAGCTACCGGGAAAACCCTTATAGGCGAACTTGCAGGCATCGAGAACATACTGCGCAAAAAAGGAAAAATGTTGTATCTTGTCCCTCTGGTGGCGCTTGCAAATCAGAAGTATGACCAGTTCACGGATAAGTACGGATCGTTGGGTATCACAACTTCTATACGTATAGGAAGTGCACGCATTCGTACCTCTTCTACTCTGAAGATGCGCAGAGCTCTTGATTCAAACATAATCGTAGGAACATATGAAGGCATTGATTTCATTTTGAGGTCGGGGGATGCTGACCTGCTGGGTAAGATCGGCACCGTGGTCATAGACGAGGTGCACACACTTGAAGACAGTGAACGAGGACACAGGGTCGATGGTGTCATAGGGAGACTGAAATATATTGCTCCGGCTGCACAGTTCATATACCTTTCCGCCACTGTTGCCGAACCGCTTGCGCTGGCACAAAAACTGAACGCTACATTGGTAGAGTACGAATATCGGCCTGTTCCTATTGAACGTCATCTTATTTTCTGCGAGGAACATGATAAGCTCAAGCTTATGACCCGCCTGGTAAGAGAAGAGTTTGCCAGAACGTCCACAAAAGGCCACAGAGGGCAAACGATCATTTTCACCAATTCCAGACGCAATTGCCACAGCATATCAGAAGCATTGCCAATGGTCTCTGCGCCTTATCATGCAGGTCTTACCCAGTTCGTGCGTAAATCCGTAGAAGAGCGTTTTCTTAAAGGGAAATTGCCAGTGGTGGTAACAACTGCTGCCCTTGCAGCAGGCGTGGATTTCCCTGCGTCACAGGTGATATTCGAATCCCTTGCCATGGGAATAGAATGGATCAACATGCAAGAGTTCATGCAAATGCTGGGACGTGCCGGCCGGCCTGATTATCATGACCGGGGTATCGTGGTACTGCTGGCAACGCCGAACAAGCGCTATTCCAGTGAGCAGACCGAGACCGAAGATGCTGTTGCGATAAAATTGCTCAAAGGCAAGATGATGCCATCTTCATTGGATTATGGTGAAGATGAACAGATGGAAGAGATACTGGCATCGGCAGCTGTTACCTCTTCAAAGAAAGATCTGACAGCCATCCATAAACGGATGCTGGGTACATTTGAGCTCACAAAACTTGTTACCAGGCTGGTACACTACAAGTTCCTTGAAAAAAGGGAGGACAATATCTCCCTTACACCTTTCGGGCAGATAGCTGCAGGTCATTTCCTGTCAGTGTCTTCAGCGTTCCTTATACGGGACGCGGTGCTTAAGGGGATGGGGCCGCTTGAGATCGTAACGAACCTGGAGTTCTTTGATGGTGTCTACTTCAAGTATGCTGCACAGATATCCACAGCTCTGGACATCAATGTTCCTTCCCGTGTTTTCCAGGGTGCTTCCCTTGATATAATATTCGAGGGCGACAATATCTCTCAGCTTGATCAGAACATACAGGACCAGCTCTTTGAATTTGCAGCGGCTTTCCTTACCTGCAAATGCAAGGACTCCCCATATTGCGGATGTGCAGAACGTCGTTTTTCTGCAAAGATCGTGGAGATCCGCATGGAAGGCTACGATCCTGCGGGTATTGTACATAAAATGGAAGACATGTACGGTGTGACCGCTTATCCGGGCGATATACTGGGCTATCTTGACAATGTAGTACGTAATCTGGATGCAGTAGAAAAGATCGCAAGGGTTTATTCTAAAAAAGATATAGCGAATGCTGCCAGGGAAATGAAAAAGCAGGTAGAGGGCTAACCTGCATCAGATGATATGCAAATGCAGCAGCAGGGCAAGAAGTATCAGTATGGCACCTGTGAAAAGCCTGATCTCCACACGCTTGTTTTCCTTGAGCTCTGTAATGGTCTCCGGTTTCATGCCATAGCCAAGTAATATGCCCAGAACGATGATCGGAAAGATCACACCTAGATTATATACCGCAAGGTAAAAAGCTCCGAGAGCAAGATCAGTTCTGCCTACCAACATATCAAGGATTGAGAAATATATAGCTCCCACACAGGGCGCTTTTACAAGAGAGAAAAGCCCTCCTGAAGCAAAGGATAAAAACAGCACATTGCTCTTAGATGTTCTTTCAAGCAGCCTGACCATGGCTTTAGGAGTGTGGAAAGTTGATCTGGAATATTTCCTCAGGTGATAGGCATCATAAATGTGCCAGCATCCCAGTATGAAGATGAGAAAGACCATTGCGGTTGTGATCGTACTTTTAAGGGAAGGCAGTATGTGCACTGTTCCCAGGATGCTCAGGCCTACTATCATATACGTAATGAAGATACCGCTGCAAAAACCAACTATCATCTTCAATATCTCTTTTTTGCTTCCGGATGACAGTATCAGTGTGGCCAGAAAGGCCATGACTGCCAGGATGCAGGGGTTGAAACCAGCAAGGAGGCCTGCAACGAACACTAAATAAAATGAAAGTCCTCTGCCAGCTTCGTCCTCTTCTATAATGGATATATTTCTCTTTTCTTCCGATCCGGTAACAATAGCTTGTGTGAGCAGGTCTTTAAGAAGTGTTATATTCCCCTGATAATCTTTGTATGTTATCACTGTTCGCTTGTCCACAACCACGGCAGGAACTACAGATATGCCATATCCGCGGGCAAGGTCATAGGAGGAAATGATCTCGTGGGATGTGAGGTTGCTTCCATAACTACTTGTGACTTCCTCGACCACGGGTAATGCCTGCTGGCATTTCAGGCAGCCTTCTTCATAAAAATAGTCAACTTCAATAGCATGTGTAGTATTTTGAGCACAGAGGACTACATTCACAGCTGACAGTAATAAAAAAAGGGCAAAAGCAGCCAGCAATGCCTGCCTAATGACATGCTGTGGACGCGCAGGTAGATGCATCATATGAGGTTTCCAGGACTTTCTTGGTCGAAATGTTGAAGACTTCTCCGGAATCTGTGGAAACATAACCTTCTATGACATAGATAGGCTTTATACCGGCACATGCACAGGTCCTTTCCATGACCTGCACCTTCCATATATCTTCTTCAGGTGTTATGGGCATACCGTGCATATCTGGTATATTTCCATTTACGATGGTCGTTCTGTTGACCCTCCAGTCCTGCACGTGGAAATAAGTTATGTAGTATGTGGAAGCATTACTGTCGTTCATCACTATCCTGTGGGCTTGCAGTGAACTGACATCGTATTCCTTTTCAGGCTGTGGAGGGTACTGAAGAACCAGTATACTGACCCCGACGAGCGTAATGATGAATGCTGCCACAGCGATCATGGCAGGTATTTGTGAGCTTTTCATAGTTCTAACCTGAGTGTATTCTTTAATAACTTTTTGTTCTGTAACAGATGTGTTAATGTTCCCACTACTTATTTAAGTGATGTTAGCCCAATACGTGACAGTAACTGGAGTAGTGAAAATGAGCACGGATGTTATGACAGGAAAACACCATAAAAAACTTAGGGTAGAGTTCTATAAACCGGAAGATTGCAGGCAGGTGTATTCCATAGGTGCCGTGGGGGGTCACAGCCCGTACGATTTCAGAATCGGTTTTTATAATGACAATCCCAGGCCAGGAACTGATGAGGATGGGGTACAGGTTATCCAGCGCAAGCTTGAGACCGAGGTGATCCTTTCACCGCTTGCCGCTCTTGAGCTGTCCAGATGGCTGAACCATCATCTCAAGGAATATGAAGCTATGTTCGGCCCTATACCACAGCCTAACAGAAGTGAGAACAAGTCCGAACCCCCGGCTGACAACAGCAGAGAGAACAGCGAGATCCAGGGGTACATCTAACTTCATCAGGTAATCGCTATTCATCAGGTAATCGCTATAATTAAATAGGATACAATACACTTTTAATAACCTACGTCCTGCCTCTATTTTTGGTGGGTCTGTAGTATCAATTAATAAGTGAGGATTCCATTTGTTCCCGAATAAAAGAGTTCACAAACTTGTTGGATCGAGGGTCCAGGTTGAAATGAAAGGAGATATGCATCTTCTGGAAGGTTTGCTCAAAAGTGCGGATGACTATCTTAACCTTCATCTGGTAGATACTGTGGAGATATCTAACGGACAAAAGCTCAGGTCGCTTGGTTCAGTGGTGCTTCGAGGCAATAACATAATTCTGATCACACCTGCAGAAGAGTAATGTTATAAGCCAGTATTCTAATAGTAAGCGTAGGTTACCATGGGAATAGAAGATACGGCACTAGAGGTAATCAGCAAGCATGAAGATGGAGTGTTCCAGAACCAATTATGGAAGGAGCTTGACATAGACAGCCGCAAATGTTCGCGGGTTATCTCAAAACTTCTGAAGGATGGCCTGATCACTCGTGAGCCTGCAGTGGACAATGGAGCAAGGACCTTCCTGCTCAAAACTGCCCACAAGGAAGAACCCTGTTTCGAGCTGTTGCTCTCAGGAGAAATGTTCTCTCCCTGTGCGGGCTGCAGAGATGCATGTCAGCCGGAAAATTGTGTAAGACTGACAGCATGGGTATTGAACCTGTCTAAGGACAGCGCTGAAGATCTGGAAGCCAGCGCAACTGAGTGATGCTGGCCGAAAGGTTTAATAAGGTTATGTACTATTTTGGAGTCGCTCAACCAGCGCTATTCTATGTGCTCCGGTAGTGTAGTCCGGCCAATCATTCCGGCCTTTCGAGCCGAAGACTCGGGTTCGAATCCCGACCGGAGCACCATAATTTTTTTTATGCTCTAATGACGCCTACTTTTTTTGTTTGATCCCAAAGTAAAATATTGAAGTTGAAGGTCTGAATCAGACCTTTGTAGAGCTTCTTAAATATTCTATCCATAAATTCATACCAATTTTGATTTTTCTTTTAATATAGCCCACAATAAAATCATTACAGGTAAGAATTTGGTTCTCAGAGACCTGTTTCAAGTTTCCATAAGGGATCCGGTTCCACTAAAACAATGCATTAGATAGCCAAACAAGCAAATCTCTTGCTTCTTACGTTAGATAGTCATCTGTCACAGGAGACTGAATGAGAGAGGAGCAGTTAGGTTTCATCAACTTCTTTTAGTTCAGACCGTAGCTTTTCAAGCTTTTCTTTAAGCAGAGGCAATTCGTTTTCCACAGTGTCCCACACAAGCTTGTAATCAACAATAAAATATGCATGAATAAGTCTGTCCCTCATCCCGGCAATCCTGCTCCATGGCAGATCCGTAACAAGAGCCTTTATATTTTCAGGTAGTGCCTTGGCAGCCTCACCCAATATCTCGAACTGCCTGACCACAGCACTCTTAGTTTTCGCATCAGATAGGAAATCTTCCTTATCCATACCATGGGTGAAATCCTTTATTGCCTCTACAGCATCGATCATTTCAGACAGGTATAGCAAAGGCGACCTCATAAAGCCACCAGCTCCCTCAAGACATCATCGCGCATCATTGGATGCAGGGCTCGCATGGAAACCACATCAACAGGAATGCCAAGCATCTCTTCAAGGTAATCTCCAAGTCCCACAAGATCAAAAAGGGTTGCACCATCATCGAAATTAACAAGTATGTCCACGTCACTACCAGCTTTCTCTTCACCTCTTGCATAAGAACCGAAGATGCCGATGACTTCAGCTTTGAACATCTGTCTTATCTCACTCCTGTGCTCTTTGATCAGAAGCTTGATATTGTCCATTTTTACGCATCTTCCTTGTACTTCATTCATAGCGAGATCCCTCTATTATTTAAACTAACTACCTTCGTATTTAAGATTTGGTCAACTGGTATGATATATAGCATTAATGAAAAGCATCTTTGAAAACCACATTAAGTTTTCCACACTTATTTGCTAGTTTTATATATTCCGCCTTCAACATACAAAGAATCGTTTAATTTTTTATGCTCTAAGTGGAGAACGATGTTTTTCGGTTCATTTCTTGACATCTCTGCCAATATTATACAGTAATGCTGAAAAAGTTCAGATCACAGCATACAAACCAGCAAATTTAAAATCAAGATATTACTTAGTAGTGCATTCTAGCAAAGAACTACAGGTGAATAAATGTATAAATCAAATGAAGAGCATGCTCATAGATGTTGTTGTGCTGCTGATCAGGCAGAAACTGAAAATTGCTGCGGCGAAGTGGATATTGATACCCAGCTATTGGCAGCATTTGAACTGAAAGCTGATATTGAGGCAGTCTTAGATCAGAGCGAATGTGACGATGAACAAAAACTGATCGCCATAGCCCAACTTGCAGCTGAGGTCATATCTGTTCGCCCGGATTCCCGCGAATGTGCATTCCAGTTAATGGAACTCATTATCGATCTGATCCGGATGGAAGAAGAAGATGATGATGAAGAGTACGAGTCGGACTAACTTTTCTTCTTTTTTACGATGGAATTAACTTCAACCTGTTACATACCTTAAATAAGGAATACCAGGATTCTCGCAGATCAGCCGGCATATTCGCTTGCATGTAATTCCATGCAAATAATGATCAATAGCATGAGGCCCAGTGTACGTTAATGTGGGCAACTGTAGCTTGAACAAACCACATAATTGCCATTTTTATCACCATTAACTTTCCGGCTCTGAAGAAATCGTTATGCTACAATCTCAACTGTGTGCAGATACAACCACAGAGTACACAGAGTTCACGGAGATGGATAACTGCTGTTATTCTCTGTGTTCTCTGTGAACTCAGTGGTTAAAACATAATGTGCATGTTTTCTACAGAGCCAACTTTCCGGCATCTTTTAACTTTCGATGCATTTGTTTCATTTCCTTGCTTTTCTTCTTTTTCTCCTTCAATGCTCTTTTATCAGCATGAACAGGATCGTGCATCGAATCACTCAAATGACCCGGTTTCCAGGGAAAAACGCTTGCTTTTCTATCGTGGGCC
>NZ_JBFXHJ010000034.1:3885-16881 GCF_050177135.1 Methanomethylovorans sp. | reverse complement strand
CCTGAAAATATACGGTAACCCGAAAGTGATCATCTCATAAATTATAAAGGGTGAAGCTGCACCCAGCATGATCGGCCAGACCTTATTGGAAACACGGCGGGTATTGATATCGGAATAACACGAATATGCAAGGAAAGGCAGGCATACAAGGACTTTGAGGAGTTCTATCATATCACTGTTTCTCCCATTTTTTAAGCTGCATCACTTCTGAAAGCGTGGCACCCCTTTTGATCTCCTCGAAAAGGCGCTTCTCGGTCTTTTCCACTTCTTTAGCCCTTCTTGCGATCTCATAGGCGTTTTCCTTTGGTATCACAACAACACCATTATCATCGCCTACAATGTAATCTCCCGGCTTGACGGTCTGTGACCCACAGGTGATCTCTGCATTGATCTCACCGAAACCTTTAGGTTCACCGGCATTAGGCACATAGCTGCTTGCAAACACCGGCAGGCTCATGGTGCTGATATCATCAATATCCCTTACAGCTCCGTCTATAACTACCCCGGCAATACCCTTGTTCAGACAACTGAGAGTAGCCAGACCACCCCAGGGAGCGATATCTCTCCTGCCATTGTAGATAACAATGACATCTCCTTCTTTTGCCATATCTATGGCCTCAACGGGCTTTGCCCAATCACCACCGAAGGTCTGTACAGTTACAGCAGTACCTACCATTTTTTTACCTTTCAGCATGGGACGGATATCCTTCATGACACCTTTACGGTGCATGGCATCTGAGATATTAGGAGTTGAAATTTCCATTAACAATTTGCGGATCTCAGAATCCTGAGAAAGCTTGGAAACTTGTACCACGGAAGGAGAATCCACACATTCCCTTATCTTCCTGGCAGAAGCATATACATCTGCAGACCGGATGATGTTGCCACCTACAATAACGATGCTTGCACCTGCCTGCACTGCCCTGGCACAACCTGCAGCATCAAGACCACCTGCAGCTGCAATGGGAGTGGAGACAACTTTTACGATCTCGGATATAATGTCCAGAGGATCTTTTCCCACCATCTGCTGGTCAATACCTGAATGCACATTGATATAATCCACACCCATTTTTTCAAGTTCCTTTGCCCTTGATGAGGGGTCTGCCACAGATATCAGGTCTGCCATTATCTTGACGCCATACTTTTTTGCAGCTTTCACAGATTCAATGATCGTTGAATCATCAGCTCCTGCCAGGACCATTACCACATCTGCACCTGCCTTTGAAGCCATTTCAACTTCAATTGTACCTGTATCGGCCACCTTCATGTCGGCAAGTATTATCTTTTGAGGAAAAGCTTTTTTGAGAGTTCTGACTGCATCCATACCCTCGCTTTTTATCAAAGGAGTCCCAACCTCTATCCAGTCAACACCCCCTTCAATAGCTTCTTTTGCGATCTGTACGGCACGGTCTGTTTCAACCAGGTCAAGGGCTACCTGAATGATAGGTCTGATGTAATCACCTTCTGAATATAATTTATTACTACTAAACATACCTTAACATCTATAAACTTAATCGAGGGATTTAATATAGAATGTAGCCTAACCCAATATGGGGAGGAGCTTTTTGGGAAATGGGGACAGGGTCACAGATAATGAAAGGAACAAGTTGCTGAACAGGCTGCATAGGCCTCTCTTCTGGGTAGGTGAAAATATACCTGAAGAATTGGAGATAGAAGGCAAAAATGTCAAGCTGCACGAGATAATCTGGGAGATCATCAATAAGACCCATTTTTCTGCAAAAGATATTGAGAATATAGAGATGTTCCTGGCTTTGCTGAAAGAAAAAGAAAATGAATATGAAAAGAGCCTAGAACAAAATGATATTAGTTATGAAGAAGCAAAAGATTTGTTCACTCAGACAGCAGGTATCATGAGAGCTATAATGGACCTCACCGAAATCGAAGAAGAAAGTAAGAGAAAAAAGATCCCGGATACGAAACATATCTGCAAAGATGTTGAAGACAAAGAATGGGAACATTTTGTCAAAGACATAAGAAAGGGCAGAAATACGAAAAGATGAACAGTTGATCGGATCATGGAAGAAGCTGCCAGCAAATATTATATCTGATGTAGCACCTCTTACGATAAATGTACTTTAAAGACATGCATATCCTATCAATGAAAGATTTCTCAAAAGAGATGATAGACCACATACTGGAGACAGCGGAAAAACTTGAACCAATAGCTGTCATGAAAGAGCGGTCTGATATGCTTGCCGGTAAAGTGCTTGCAGTACTGTTCTTTGAACCCAGCACAAGGACACGCATGTCTTTTGAGACCGCTATGTTAAGGCTCGGAGGAGAGGTGCTTAGCATGGGGTCCGTGGATGCGAGCTCGATAACGAAAGGGGAAACACTGGCAGATACCATTCGTGTGGTGCAGAGCTATGCAGATACCATCGTATTACGACATCCAAAGGAAGGAGCTGCACGCATGGCCTCGGAGTTCTCCCAAGTGCCTGTGATCAATGCGGGAGATGGGGCAGGACATCACCCCACTCAGACATTGCTGGACCTTTACACGATCAAACGTGAGAGTAAGCTGGAAGGTGTGAAGATAGCTCTTGCTGGGGATATGAAATATGGAAGGACCGTACATTCCCTGTGCTATGCACTTGCTCATTATGGAGCTGATATAACCCTTGTTTCACCGGATGAACTGCGCATGCCCTATGAGATAATAAAAGATCTGGAAGCGAGGGGAATGAAAGTGAGACAGACAGATTCCATCGATGAGGCCATTACTGAGGTGGATGTATTATATGTGACACGGATACAGAAGGAACGGTTCCCTGATCCGGCAGAATACCTCCGAGTGGCCAGCAACCTGCAGATCACACCGGAACTCCTCGAGAATGCTAAAAGCCATCTAAAGATCATGCATCCTCTGCCCAGAGTAAATGAGATAGACCCGCTTGTGGATAATACTCCACATGCCTGTTATTTCAAGCAGGCTTTTTACGGGGTGCCCGTAAGGATGGCACTTCTGGCCCTTGTGATGGGAGGGATGGAATGAATCCGGAGCATACTGACTTTGAACTGGAACCCGGACTGAGGGTCAGGCCGATCGAAAATGGCACGGTCATAGATCATATAAATGCAGGTCAGGCACTTAATGTCCTGCATATACTGAAACTACCAGGCCAATTTGAAAGCGTGGTTAGTGTTCTCATTAATTCTCCCAGCAAGTACGGTAAGAAAGATGTGGTGAAGATAGAGAACAGGGAACTGAAGGTCAAAGAACTGGATAAGATATCTTTGATAGCGCCCAATGCGACCATCAATATAATACGGGATTTCAAAGTCCTCAAAAAGAACAGGGTCAAGATCCCTGAATACGTGGAAGGGGTGGTGCAATGCGTCAACCCGAACTGCATATCGAATAGTTCTGAGCCTATTACATCTAAATTCCGCGTCTATGAGGAAGATAATATAATAAACCTGCGCTGTGTGTACTGCGAGCGCATAATATCAGAGGACATAGCTGACCATCTGTTAAGAGAATAGACTTACAGACCAAGAATATCTTCCATGGTATACATGCCCGGACCGGCATTACATACCCATGCTGCAGCCTTTACAGCACCTGAAGCAAAAGACTGTCTGGAATGTGCCTGGTGTTTTATCTCGATACGTTCACCGTCACCTGCGAACAGCACCGTATGATCACCTGCAATGTCCCCGCCACGCACTGCGTGGATGCCTATTTCCTTGCTGCGGGGAGCAAGACCCTGGCGGCCATAAACATATTCTTTGCCACCCAGTGCAGCACTGATGACATCTGCGGCCTTTATGGCAGTGCCGCTGGGGGCGTCTTTCTTCTTGTTATGATGAGCTTCGATGATCTCGATATCAAAATCTCCCATGTATTTTGAGGCCTCTGCAAGTATCTTAAAAAAGACATTTACACCTACTGAGAAGTTAGGAGATATGATCCCTGCCACATCATATTTTAAAACAGCTGTTTTTATGATCTGTTTTTGCTCACTGGAAAGACCAGTTGTTCCGATGACGAGGTTCACACCCGCCGAAGCTGCCCTGGGGGCATTCACAACTGTTGCATCGGCGATCGTAAAATCTATCAGCACATCAGTAGCTGACTCCTTAAGGACCTTTTCCATGTCCTTTACGTCAGATATAGGAACACCAAGACTACCTACCTGGGCAGTTTCCCCTGCATCCGTGCCCATATTCACAAGATCGAAAGCTGCTGAAAGCTGCATTCCGTCAAAAGCCATAATATTGGAAATGATGAGCTTGCCCATCCTTCCTGAAGCACCTGTAACTGCTGCTCTGATCATGATATGCACCCCATATCCCTCAGGACATCTTCAAGGACCATTTCATGCTCTCTGCTTAAAGGAGCAAGAGGAAGCCTTAATCTGCCATTTGCCAGACCTAGCATATCCATTGCTCTTTTTACAGGGATGGGATTCGTTTCAAGGAAGAGAGCGCGTGTCAGCGGTGCAAGTTCATAATGAAGTGCCTGAGCCGTTTTAAGATCGTTGTTCTTAACAGCGGTCACAAGGTCAACCATTTTTTCGGGAACAACATTTGCAACCACTGAAATAACACCCACCGCTCCCATACACATAAGAGGCAATGTAAGGCCATCCTCACCCGAGATGACCACAAAGTCCTCATCCAATGTGTTTTCAATTATACGGGAAACCTTCACCGGATTTCCGCTTGCTTCCTTTATGGCCACGATATTCTCTATCTTGGAAAGCTCGGTAATTACTTCCAGAGGCATGTCCTGCCCTGTGCGGGAAGGCACATTGTAGAGTATAACAGGGATATCCGCAGACCTGGCAATACTGGAAAAGTGTGCGATCAGACCGGCATTGTTGGGCTTATTGTAATAAGGAGATATAATCAGCACCGCATTGGCGCCTGCATCGTATGCATGCCTTGTGAGCTCCACTGCTTCGGTGGTGTTGTTAGAACCTGTACCAGCGATAACAGTGGTTTTGGCACAGTCAACGGTCAGATCGATGAGGTCCATATGCTCCTGGGTGGACATGGTCGCGGACTCACCGGTGGTTCCGCAAGCCACCATTCCTGCAACACCGCCTTTTTCCACATACTCGACAATGTTCCTGAAAGACGTGACATCTATCCTGTTATCGGCATTGAACGGTGTTATAAGAGCAGGAAATACCCCTTCGAACATGGTACCACTTCGACTGGAACTTATTCCATGCGTACGTGAGTCATCTTGCGTGTGACATAGCCGGCCACACGGTTCCTTATGACCTTGCTTTCAATTGTTGTATACTGTGTCACAAGGTGCTTGTTCGTATCAAAGTCCTTTGTGAAAGCGTCACCGTAAGTGTCTATAAGGCGAAGTGAAATGGTCTTGATATTGTTCTGTCTTATGTTTCCCATATATGATTCTCCATCTATTGCAAGTGTAATTTCTTAATATGAATTCTCAAGAGTGGAATTTGTACCGCTTATAACTACTCATGCATTTATAACTTTTGGAATGAAAGATTCATCTAACCATATCCTGCATTCCACAAAAGCGGTGTACTGGACAAGAGTGTAAATCCACAACATCATATATCAGTCTTTCCAAGCAGTCTTTCAAGAGCATTGGCCTGCCTGAAAACGACTTCCCTTTGGCCCTTGCGATTGATATAAAGACCAATGAATACGATCATGAGACCTAGTTCCGGGTTCAGGGGAGTCAGGATCACACCTATGAGCATTACAAAAGAAGATATAATGCCCTTTAAGGCTCCTTTTCTGTATGACACGATCCTTGTGCGCCTGAAGATACGGATGTCCCGCAATGTAAGGAACAACACAACAAAATAGGCCATGATCGAGATGTAGACGTACATTGAGTCCTCCTTTCCTGATAAATAAGCAGATGATGTTATTTCAATACACCGGAAAGATATCGTTAGAATAGATTACTTTCACTGTGCATGGATCGGAAATTATAAACCCTGAATTATATATGAAGCTCTAAATGAGCGCAGACCAAAACCGTATAACACTGCACATTGATATGGACAGTTTTTACTCGTCAGTGGAAACAAGAGAAAAACCTGAGATCCGGGGAAAGCCCGTGATAGTGGGCTCTGACCCTAAAAATGGTACCGGAAGGGGCGTAGTAAGCACCTGCTCCTATGAAGCCCGCAAATACGGCATACATTCAGCAATGCCCATATCCAAAGCATATAAGCTGTGTCCTGATGCCGTATATTTACCGGTGGATATGGAACTATACAAAAGTACATCTTCCAGGATAATGGAAATACTTAGAGAGTTCTCTTCCAGATTCCAGCAGGTCAGTGTGGATGAAGCATACATGGAGCTTGACAAAGACATCACTGATTATGATAAAGCTATTGATGTCGCAAAGAGCATCAAGGAAAATATACTGCGCAGGGAAGGACTTACATGTTCCGTGGGGATAGCTCCGAACAAGGTGATAGCCAAGATAGCATCCGATTTCAATAAACCAGACGGCCTTACAGTTGTAAGTCCTGAAGAAGCGAAACAGTTCCTGGACCCTTTGTCCATATCCAAAATACCAGGGATAGGAAAGAAAACTGCTCTGCTGTTACGTGAAATGGGGCTGGGGACCGTTGGACAGCTCGCAGTATACGATGTGCAACTGCTCATAGCGAGATTCGGAAAATTCGGACTGACAATGCACCGGATGGCTAACGGGATCGACGAAAGAGAAGTGGAGGAAACAGAAGGAGTTAAATCCATCAGCAAGGAAGACACCTTTGACGAGGATATAACTGATCCTGATACCATAAAAAAGGTTTTCTACGCTCTGTCCGAGAAGGTACATGCATCCCTTCTGAAAAAAAGATACCGTTTTCGTACCATCACTATCAGAGTCAGATACGGGAACTTCAGAACCTATACGCGGTCCAGGACCTTAAGCTGTGCCAGTACAGACCTCTACGTTATGAGAAGGGAAGCCCTGCATCTTATGAAAGAATTCACAGGTACCGGCAGGTTCAGACTGCTTGGAGTTGGGGTCTCAAATCTTGAAAAGATAGATGAAAGGCAAACATTGATTACAGATTACTAAAACATTTATTCATGATACTTAATAGAACTACTGAATTCCCAGGGAATTTACATCAATAATTCCAGAGGCGTACAGGACAACAACCAGCAGTGGCTGGTGTATGATATATATCGCCAGTGATCTTCTTCCCATGAACTCAAGAGCGGATATCAATGGATTCTGAGAGAGATTAGGGAGTTCATATTTACGATGATGATCAGGATACATCATGTTGCCCGAGAATATTCCCAGCATGGTAACGCCAAACCAGGGCAGCAATGGAAAATGATCAAGGGTCTGGAAACCTGCAGGGGTCAGACCAAGCCATATAAGCCATGGAAGATCAACTGTGAAGTTTTCCACTGATCCTCCCAGAAAAAGAACGATAAACCCTCCGATAAGATTGGGAAGGCGGTATTCCAGTAAAGGATATGATAATATGATAGCTACGCCAATGAAGTGCAAAATACCGAACACTATGACCTTATCCGGGAAAAGCACCCAGCTTCCCATCGTGAAGACCAGACCCCATAGAAAGATGTGAAAGCCCCTTTTGAGATATTTTTTGAAACCAACCTGCAAACCAGATACCTTACTTCTGGAATGGCTCAGGGTAAGGGAAACGCCTACAAGAAAAACAAAAAGAATAGCTGCACTCCTGCCGATATAAAATACCGGCCCCGACCAAACGTCTACGTGCAGCACACCAAAGAACACCAGATCATAAAGGAAATGAAACTGCACCATAAGGAGTATGGCGATCCCCCTTAGTGCATCAATTTCCCAGAACCTGTTGTGAACGCTGAGCATTACACGCTGCCCCGGAAATGTTCACTTTTTCTTTTCTTTTCGCTCTGCCTTAAAAACAGAAGGCAGGTGCAGGGCATATGTGCCGTCTTCCTTGATGGCCATGATGATCTCCTTACGCTGCAACAGGGAATCCAGATTGAGTTCGTAAGATCCGGGACCAAGTATACGAACGGATTCCACCCTGTCACCATCCTCCTCTATGACACTGCGTTCCTCTTTTTCTATACCTATGATCTCATCTATCTCTTTTATGAGCTTCTCTGCAGGAGTTTCTTGCTTGTGGGTTTCGTCAAGGACCTCATGACCGGCCTTTTCCGAAACTTGATGCTCTTCTTCAGGACCTTTAACGTAGAGGAACTTGTTCCACCCACATGACGGACAGCCACTGAGGATAACTGCGGCTCCATCAACGAATATTTCTCCACATCTGGTGCACTTATGTGACATATTTCACCGTTTTTTAATAAGCGCAGGGATATATTAAAACCCTTCCTACCACAATGCCTTTCATTGCTACACTGCAGGAACAAGACCTTCCAGAAGGATTTTGGTGGCAGAGGAGATCTTCCTATTTCAACCTGCCAGCCTAGGCTATCCCAAAAGCAAACGGGCCAGGTGGATGACACACTTACCATAGGCATTTTATAGCCGGTATGTCCCATATATCCCGTTTCGCCTTTCCCATAAGATTTAAACTTAGCCGGCAATAACATGATCAAGACCTTTCCCTCCGGACATATGAAAATTTCATACTTTAGATCTCTTTTAATATATGTTTTCACTGCCTCTTCCATCGCAACATTTATCTGTAATGATACCGTTGAATGGGAGTACATCGTTACACGCAAAATATGAAGCGGGGTAGGGTAGCCAGGAGATCCCGACGGGCTCATAACCCGTAGACCAATGGTTCGAATCCATTCCCCGCTACTGATTTTTTATTAACTGGATTTAGTTCTCTAGTGCAATCTTTCATATTTGTTATTAATTCAGTCTATTTGAACCTTTTTTAGAAGGAAAACAATTTCCATAGGACCTTTATTAAACTTGTCCAAAAGCTTTATGATATTGGGCGGCTTACTCTTTTTATAGGTAAATAGGGGAGTGTATAATATGAAGAGTGAAATGTATAAAAAGATACTCATTGCAACGGATGGTTCAGAAAATGCTAAGCATGCGGCATCATCTGCGATAGATATCGCGGGAATGGCAGGGGCGAAACTATATGCACTAAACGTCTTGCCGGACATACCTCATCTTTCATATTTTGGTGTGCCTATCGAGCCTCCAAAAGGAGTTTCCCTTGAAGAAAAGGATTTTGAAAAACATCTGGAAGCTGATGGGAGAAAAGCACTTGATGTTGTAGTGGAGATGGGGAAAAAGACAGGAGTGGAAGTTGAGCCTGTGATGATCAAAGGACATCCGGGTTCTGCGATAATCGACTTTGCAGATAAGAACGATATCGACCTGATAGTAATGGGTACTCTGGGAAGATCTGGAATCGACAGGGTACTGGTGGGAAGCGTGGCTGTGGATGTTGCAAGGCATGCAAAGACACGGGTGATGATAGTTAAGTGAGCCGATAGAAGGTACTTTTTTGAGAATGAAGTGAAAAATTGGGTTGAAACAGTTTTTCACCTTCTTTATTTACCTGCATTGTGCAAGGAGTAACAGTTACATGACCTGTGAACTGACCGTATATTACATCACTTGTGCCAGAGAGACGCAAGATATTGAAAGGAAAAACCTGCAATATAATTAAATAAAGGCAACCCTTTTATAATGAAAAAGAACTGAACAGGGCGATCCTTAAATGGTAATGGAAAAACTCGGAAACTCCTTGCAGGATGCACTTAAGAAACTCGTCAAATCCGGCAGGATAGACGAACACACGGTAAATGAAGTGGTAAAGGACATCCAAAGAGCAATGCTGCAGGCTGACGTCAATGTCAAGCTTGTCATGATGATGTCGAACCACATCAAGGAGCGTGCTATGAAGGAAGATGTGCCTTCAGGCATGAACCCCCGTGAGCATGTGATAAGGATCGTCTACCAGGAACTTATCAATATCATAGGTAAAGGCACAGATATTCCCCTGAAACCCCAGAAGATCATGATGATAGGTCTTCAGGGCAGCGGTAAGACCACCACCACATCAAAACTTGCAAGATATTTTCAACGCAAAGGTCTGCGGCCGGCAGTGATATGTGCAGATACGTTCAGGCCCGGTGCATACCAGCAGTTGAATACCCTTTGTGGTAAACTTAACGTTACATTTTACGGGGAAGAAGGCAACCCTGATGCAGTAGGGATCGTAGAAAGAGGTCTTAAGGAAGTGGAAAAATACGATGTGATCATAATAGACACTGCAGGACGCCACTCTCTGGAAAAGGACCTCATCGAGGAAATGGAACAGATCCATGCCATTGCACATCCTGATTACAAACTGCTTGTACTTGATGGTGCGATAGGTCAGCAGGCAAGCGAACAGGCAAGAGCGTTCAACGATTCTATCGGTATCTCAGGTGTCGTCATCTCTAAGCTGGATGGTACTGCAAAGGGCGGTGGAGCCATATCTGCCGTTTCTGAGACAAATTCATCCATCGCGTTCATCGGTGTTGGAGAAACACCCGAAGACCTGGAGAAGTTCGAACCTGACAGGTTCATATCTAAACTACTTGGAATGGGCGATATAAAGGGCCTCATAGAGAAAGCCCAGGAAAACCTGAAGGAAGAAGAACTTGACATGGAAGCCATGATGAGGGGACGCTTCACCCTCAAGGACATGTACAAGCAACTGGAAACCCTTAACAAAATGGGCCCAATGAAACAGATCATGCAGATGCTGCCTCTGGGGGGCATGGGTGTAAAGGTGCCTGAGGAAGCTTACCAGGTGACGGGGGAGAAACTTACAAGGTACCGTGTGGTAATGGACTCCATGACCGAGGAAGAAATGCTTAATCCACGCCTTATAGGAAGTGCCAGGATAAAGCGTATCTCCATAGGATCAGGATGCAGTCCTGACGATGTAAGGGAATTGTTGAAGTACTATAAAACGATGCAGAATACCATGAAGGGGTTGCGCGGCGGTAAGTTCAACATGCAGAAAATGATGAAGAAATTCGGCATGTAAAACCAAAGAGGTATGGGGTTAGGAATCCTCACATACCTTGAAGAAATTTAAGAAAAGGTCCTTACCTTTTTCCGTGTGGGCAACTTCCGGGTGCCACTGCACCCCGTAAAGTGGCCTGGTTTCATGCTTCATGGCCTCTATTTCACAAATTTCTGACCTTGCCAGCCGGATAAAACCTTCAGGCAGGGTTTTTACTTCATCGGCATGTGAAGCCCAGACAGATGTGCGGGGAGCCATACCTTGAAGGATATCATCTTGTTCAAGGATCTCGACCGCTACCTCGGCATATCCGCCATATTTACCCGGACCGACCTCTCCGCCAAATGTCCTGGCCATCACCTGATGCCCCAGACAGATCCCAAGAATAGGGAGATCGATCTCCTTTATATACTGTGCACAATTGCCCGCCCTTTCCAAAGTCGGACCGCCACTGAGCACCAGTCCGTCCGGTCCTTTTGACAGGATGTCTTCCACTGAAGATGTATTGGAGATCATGCTCGTATCCATATCCAGGTCCCGGATAGTACGGTGGATGAGATGGCAGAATTGACCATAGTTATTGATAACAAGGATGTTCATTGTTTTCATGATATAGACCCACCCGGGTATTTATCGCAAGTATGGTGAATCAATATAAATACATATGCTATTTTACAACAACACCAAAAAATGAAGCTACCTATGAATAATGTATAAATAAATACTTATAGGGTATAATTAATATATTGGGATAAATTCAAATCGCGCGAGGATGTTGTTTTGAATATTGTGTCTACCGGAATAGAGGGATTGGACGAGGTTCTCGGGGGAGGGGTCCTTAGTCCCTCGACCACATTCATTGCAGGAACACCTGGAACAGGAAGGACCACGCTTGGAATACAGAGCCTGTGCGCTGCAGCAAAAAAAGGAGAGAAGGTGCTGTACGTAGCTATCTCATCCAAACCTGAAGCATTGATACGACAGATCCTTTCACGGTTCAGTTTCTTTGAAGAGAATATAAACATCCGTACCTTTAATGTCAGTAGTGTGGAAAGAGACCCGCTCACTATGCTTGTAGAACTAGGGAATATCGTAAGTTCACTTAAACCCGACAGGATACTGATAGATCCTGTCACACCTATCGGATTCGGATTCCCGGAAGCCGAAAGGAGAAGGTTCATGTATTCCCTTAACGCTGCACTCAATGAATGGAATGCAGTGGTCTGCTTTACAGGCACTCTGGAACCAGACGCTGTAAAGAGCAACGTGATCAGCGATATAGTAGACAACATAATCTATATATCTCAAGACCTTGACCCACATATCACCAGGCGATATATCGAATTAATGAAAGTGAGTGGTATGTCATCCGTCCAGGGAAAGCATACATTTGAGATCGGAACAGATGGCATATCCGTCTATCCGAAAGATATTGCACAAGCCGACTATTCCATAAACGCTTCTGCTGAGCGTATTTCCATTGGAACACCCATGCTTGACGAGATGCTTGGAGGCGGATTGTTCAAAGGGTCCTCGAACCTTATAGCTGGCTCTACAGGCACGGGTAAAACAGTACTTGGACTCAATTTCATTATGGAAGGAGCAAAAAAAGGGGAACCTGGCATTATTATCAATTTTGATGAAACTCCGGAGGAACTGTTTTTACATGCTTCCAACTTTGGATGGGATCTAAAGGGAATGTATAAAAATGGCAGCCTAAAGATCATTCATACTTTACCGTCCTCATTGGACCCTAACAAACATATGATGCAAATTCAGAAAGCCATCCAGGAAACAAAGGCAAAGAGAATGTTCCTGGATGCAGTAGAAGGTTTTGATTATGTCCTTGCGGACCCAATAGAAAGAAAACAGCATATTTCCGCTCTCTCAAGAATGTTCAGGAACGAAGGAGTTACATCACTTCTGACCTGTCTTACCACGGAAAGCAAAGAACGCTCAAAGATATGCGACATACAGATAACATCAGTTGCAGACACCGTAATAATGCTGCAACAGAGCCTTATATCCTCTG
>NZ_JBFXHJ010000034.1:0-3785 GCF_050177135.1 Methanomethylovorans sp. | reverse complement strand
GAAGGAGTTACATCACTTCTGACCTGTCTTACCACGGAAAGCAAAGAACGCTCAAAGATATGCGACATACAGATAACATCAGTTGCAGACACCGTAATAATGCTGCAACAGAGCCTTATATCCTCTGTTTTGCAGAAGTCCTTATCAATAATCAAGATGAGAGGCAGTGATCATGAGAAGGGGCCTGCAAGATATGAGATAAACTCAAATGGCTTTGTGATAGAGAATCTCATGCGTGAGTAAAAAGGCGGACAGTAACCTTTTCTGCCCCAGAAGGACCTGAAACGTACTTATTTCCTCTAAATAACTTTATATACCTTAGCCATGTTACTATGTAACATACTAGCACGGCACTAGAATGGAGATCACAAATATGTCAGAAATTGGAAAAAGCATACGTATCGAAAGGATAATGGACAGGAACAGCAGGAACATGGTGATAATACCTATGGACCATGGAATATCCGATGGTCCCATTAAAGGTCTCATCAACATTGCAGATTCCATCAATAAAGTAGCTGAAGGCGGAGCAAATGCGGTGCTCATGCAAAAGGGCATGATAAAGCACGGACATCGCGGATACGGTCATGATGTCGGGTTAATAGTGCATATGAGCGCATCCACATCCCTCGGACCGGACCCTAACAACAAAGTTCAGGTCTGCAGCGTGGAAGAAGTAATGAAAATGGGAGCTGATGCAGTATCTATACATGTGAACGTGGGTTCTGAAACAGAGGCCGACCAGCTCCAGAAATTTGGAAAGGTAGCTGAAGACTGCAATATCTGGGGCATACCTTTGCTTGCCATGATGTACCCCCGGGGCAAGAAAGTAACAAATCCACATGATCCCGTGATGGTGGCCCATGCTGCAAGGGTAGGAGCAGAACTTGGAGCTGACGTGGTCAAGACAGTATACACAGGAGATGTGGATTCGTTTAAGGATGTTGTGGAAGGATGTCCGGTGCCAGTTGTTATTGCTGGCGGACCTAAGACAGAAACCGACGAGCAATTCCTGGAAATGATAAGAGGCGCCATTGATGCGGGCAGCAGAGGAGTCGCCATTGGCAGGAATGTTTTCCAGCACAAGGACCCCACAAAAATTACAAGAGCAATAACAGAGATAGTGCATAAGGATCGTACTGTAGAAGAAGCTCTTGAGATACTTAAGTGAAACAACGTGAGAACATGAACAGGAAAAGCGTATGGATAAAAGCCGATGAAGGCAGGTGGGATGACAGGAAAGGCAGGATCACCACCGGACTGGAATCGGGAGTGGATTACGTACTGGTAGATGCCAGTGATGTTGAGAAGGTAAGGGAACTGGGGGACATAAAGGTCGCAGCTTTTGCCCATGATGAAAGGTCTGGTGCAGACATCATAGTAGTAGGGAAAGGAAGCGAAGGGGATGGAACAAAACCACTGCCTCCTGACTTCAGTGGCTCTTTTGACATAATAACGGCCACCCGCCTGAAAGGAAAAGGCTTGAAGGTAGCCGGATACGTGGTCATCCGCAATAAACAGTATGAAGAGTTTGCAGCAGAACTGGCCGAAGCCTGCGACTACATTATAACCGTAGGCACTGACTGGAAAGTAATTCCTCTGGAAAACCTCATTGCAGGATTGCATGACAAAGACGTACAGATCATTTCCGGGGTCAGGACCTCTGAAGAAGCGAAGCTTTCGCTTGAGACCATGGAACATGGATCCGATGGAGTGTTATTGGATACTGACGACCCAAGTGAGATAAAGAAAACTGTGGGAATGGCAGAAAGGTCTGGTGTCGAGGATATTGAACTTGCAGCTGCCATCGTCACAAAAGTGGAGCATGTGGGCATGGGTGATCGTGTATGTGTGGACACTTGCAACCTTATGACAAGCGGGGAAGGTATGCTTGTAGGTTCACAATCCTGCGGCCTTTTCCTTGTGAACTCGGAAGCTGATGACAGCCCGTACGTTGCATCGCGGCCATTTCGAGTGAATGCCGGAGCGGTACACGCTTATGTACTGGTGGGAGAGAAGACGAAATACCTGTGTGAACTGGAAGCTGGTGATGAAGTAGCTATCGTTAATGCGGCCGGTGAGCAGAGAAAAGGTATCGTGGGCAGAGTAAAGATCGAAAGAAGGCCCCTTATGCTCATAGAGGCCGACCTTAACGGAAAGACTGTCAAGACCATTGTGCAGAACGCAGAGACCATTAAACTGCTGAGCAAAGGCGGGAAGCCCATAGCTGTCACCGACCTTCAACCCGGAGACGAGGTGCTGGTAAAGTTCGAGGAAATCGGCCGGCATTTCGGAATGAAGGTAGAGGAAACGATCATCGAGAAATGATCAGAGGGCTTATGGTAAAGATAGGTAGCTTCGACCTGTCAGAAGGAGCGGCAGTTGTAGCCGTCATAAGTGACTATCCAATGGAACTGGCCAGAGAGGCTCTCTTGCAGGGTGCAGACATACTGGAGATCAGGCTGGACCTGCTTGGTATAAAAGATACAAAGTCAGCGCTGGAAATGATCGCAGGCTTAAAGCAAGAGGTAAACCTGCCATGTATTGCAACCAATAGATTACCAATTGATGGAGGCAAATGGGAAGGACCGGAAAAAAAGAGAATACAACTTCTTCTGGATATTCTGCCTGTGGTGGATGCGGTGGACGTGGAACTCGCTGCAGAGGCTGACCTGCGGGAAAAGCTCATATCAGCCGCACATGAACTTGGCAAGACAGTTATTGTCTCGCATCATGATTTTAATGGAACCACTTCCATGGAAAAGATCAAGGATATGCTGGAAATGGCATGGCAAAGCGGAGGCGACATAGCCAAGTTCGCTGCGAAGGCCAATTCGCCTGCCGACACCATGAACCTTCTGCGCGTAACTCATGAAGCTACCAGACCCGTGTGCATGATAGCCATGGGCGATCTTGGAAAACATACACGGGTGATAGCACCGTTCTATGGTTCAGTGCTTACTTATGGCTCAATTGGAGAGGCTGTGGCACCGGGTCAGCTGAACATAGCAGAACTGAAGAGAACGATGAAGGTGCTGTTATGAAAAAAGTGTTTGCTGTCTTCGGCGACCCCATAGAGCACTCACTGTCCCCTGTGATGCACAATGCGGCATTCAAAGCTCTGGGAATGGACTGTACCTACCACGCTTTCCGGGTCAGCAAGGAAAACCTTAAAGATGCTATCAAAGGAGCACATGCCATGGGATTTGGGGGACTGAACCTTACGGTGCCCCTGAAGGAAGAGGCTCTGAGGACAGTGGAACCAGATCCCCTTGCAGCAGTCGTGGGGGCGGTCAATACCGTAGACCTCAAGGATGGCATGAGGGGATACAATACCGATGGCATAGGAGCTGAAAAGGCCCTTGTCGATGCAGGCGTGAAAATAGAGGGAGCGAAGGTACTGATAGTCGGTGCAGGAGGAGCTGCCCGGGGAATCGGTTTTCAGCTTGCAAGTGACGGAGCGGATGTGACCATTGCTAACCGTACGCCTGAAAGGGCTATGCAGCTCGCAGATGATGTTGCCCTTGCGGGAAACGTAAAAGGATGTGGTCTTGAGCGATTGGATGATCTTATAGCCAGCTCTGACGTGCTGATCAACTGCACCACATTAGGAATGCATCCGCAGGTGGAAGCTACCATAGCAACAGCAAAGCAGATGCATGAGGGTCTCGTGGTCTTTGATATTGTGTACAATCCACTGAAAACGAAACTGCTCACGGAAGCGGAAAAGGCCGGAGCAAGGACAGTATCCGGAGTGATGATGCTGGTATATCAGGGTGCTGAAG
>NZ_JBFXHJ010000033.1:0-17015 GCF_050177135.1 Methanomethylovorans sp. | reverse complement strand
GGATGGGTAAAATACGTACGTGATTACGTACGTGAAGGCCAGAAAATCGTATGTAAGGTCCTGAAAGTGGATACTGGCCGCAGACACATTGACCTGTCCCTCAAAGATGTCAATGAACACCAGAAACGTGCCAAGATCCAGGATTGGAAAAATGAGCAAAAGGCTGCAAAATGGCTGCAGTTCGTTGAAGAGGAAACTAAAATAAAAGATGAAGAGCTGGATAAGCTTAAGATCAAACTTCACGAAAACTTTGGAAGTCTGCATTCTGCCTTTGAAGAAGCGGCCATCAATGGAGAAGCTCCTTTTGTAGAAATGAAAATTAAAAAGAATGTAGTTAAAAGTATTCTCAGGATAGCCCAGGAGAATATAAAACTTCCGTTTGTTGATATCGCCGGTTTTGTGGATCTGAACTGTTATCTGCCCGAGGGGATCGAAGTGATAAAAAGATCACTAATGTCTGCCAATGAGATCCAGAAAGAGGGAGTAAAGGTCGAGATAACATACACAGGTGCTCCACGATACAGGATCAAGGTAATTGCACCTGATTATAAGACTGCTGAATCTGTATTAAAGAATGCTTCTAATGCTGTGATCACTACAATACACAAACTGGGTGGCCAGGGAGTGTATCATCGTCATAACGAAAGTGTAAAGGCGTGATATACTGGTGGGTTCCAGGATAAAGAAGTGTGTCCAATGCGGACAGTATACTTTAAAAGAGAAATGTACTCATTGCGGAGGAAAAGCGGGTAACCCTTTGCCCCCGCGTTTTTCACCGCTTGACCCCTATGGAAAATATCGCAGGATTGCAAGGATTAGGGATACCAATGCGCGAGAACAGGGTAATTCATCTAGAAAAGAATGTTGATATAAAAGATCCCATATTGATCGTGGGACTTCCTGGTGTGGGCCATGTGGGAAAACTTGTTGCTGAGCACCTTGTGGAAGAACTTACTTCCATAAAACTTATTGAAATATATTCTCCTCATTTTCCTCCCCAGGTTCTCGTTAATGAGAACAGCGAGATAAGGATGGTCAGTAATGAGATCTACGTTTGCAAGGCAAAAGAGCATGACCTTCTTGTACTTATCGGCGACCATCAAAGCAATACCACCAATGGACATTACGAACTCTGTGAGCTTTACCTCGATCTAGCTGAAGAGATGGGTGTAAAAATGGTGTACACTCTGGGTGGATTCCCAACAGGGCAGCTAACCCATATAGATGAAGTGCTGGGTGCAGTGAGCAGATTTGAATTGAAAAGCAGGCTTGAAGAAATAGGAGTGCAATTCAAACCAAACGAGCCTGGAGGAGGTATTGTGGGTGCTTCTGGCCTTATGCTTGGCCTGTGTAAACTTAGAGGTATTGATGCTGCATGTTTGATGGGTATGACCTCAGGTTACATCGTTGACCCGAAAAGCGCTCAATCATTGTTGAAAATAGTCTGCAAGCTATTTGATCTGGAGATAGATGCTGGTTCCCTTGAAGAGCGTGCAAAGGAAATGGAAAAGATAGTTGCCAGGCTGAAAGAATACGAGCAACAACAACAACCCCAGATGATGCCAGAGATCGGGACCGGAGAAGAGGATCTAAGATACATAGGATAAACCCATGAAGATCAATGCAGACCTGCATCTGCACTCTAAATATTCAATGGCATGTTCCGGTCGGATGGAACTTCCTACAATGACTGTCGAGGCTGCAAAGAAAGGGATTGACCTTGTAGCCACCGGGGATTGTATCCATCCCAAATGGCTTGAGGAAATAAAAAGAGCGGCCATTGATGATGAAACTATAAGGATCGATAACACTGACTTTATACTCACGACCGAGATAGAGGATAAGTTCAGAGTACACCATCTTCTTATCCTGCCCTCCATATCCAAAGCAGAAGAACTCGCTATCGAGATGGAAAAACATGGCGATATAAAGATTGACGGCAGACCTACTGTCCGAATGGACGGTTGTGAATTAGCCGAGGTTGCAAAGGATATAGGTGCATTAATAGGGCCCTGCCATGCATTCACTCCCTGGACATCCATGTATGCTGCACATGATTCTCTACAAGATTGTTATGGAGATATGACAGGATACATATCTTTTGTTGAACTTGGACTCAGTGCGGATAGTGACTACGCAGACCGCATAAGTGAACTGCATAGGCTTACGTTCCTTACGAATTCCGACGCTCATTCTCCAATGGTCAACAAGCTTGCCCGGGAGTTCACACAATTAGAAGTACCGGAAGTAACTTTTGAAGGGCTTGAAAAAGCGATCATGAGAAAAGAAGGCTATGGACCGACACTTAATGTAGGGTTCTATCCTCAGGAAGGCAAATATAACGAATCTGCATGTATCAAATGTTTTACCCACTACACTATGCAGGAATCTGTGAGCCTGAACTGGAAATGCAGTAAGTGCAGAGGCCAGATCAAAAAAGGCGTAAAAGACCGGGTTAATGAACTTGCAGATCTTCCTGAACCACTGCATCCTGACCACAGGCCTCCCTATGTGCACCTGGCACCTCTTTCTGAAGTGATAATGATGGCATTGGGACATGCCAGCATAAACACCAAGGGAGTTCAAACGGCCTGGAACTCCCTGGTGGAAAGATCTGGCAGCGAGGTAAAAGTGCTATTGGATGTGCCGGTTGAAAATATGGACTTTGTGGATCGTAAAATAGTAAATGCCATCATGGCCTTCAGGAACGAGGAGATCATTATCCATCCGGGTGGAGGAGGCCAGTACGGCTGGCTGGAATTGCCTGCAGATCGAGAAGCTCATCTTACTTCCACAAGACCTGAAAATGAACACGCAGGGAAAAAAGATAAACAGAAGTCTTTGTTCGATTTCTGAACCGCCACGATATCTATATAAAAGAGTAAGACCTTCAAGTTCGCAACAGCGGTGCCGAGGTGGCAGAGCGGACCAATCCAACGGAATAAATGCCCAGGAGTCTATATGCGATCGGCTCGAGACCGGTTTCCCCTGACGGGGTGCTTGGGTTCGAATCCCAACCTCGGCGTGACCTTCACAGTCATAAGCCCAACACTTTCATCCTGCTCATTTTCATGTAATGGGCCCTGCATTGCCAAATGGCTTGATATACATCCATTGAGAAATGATCCTGATGCTCCGCTCTGGGTGAACATAATACTAAGATTATCCACATTTTTTAAACTGGCTCTTTTTAACCTCTTGGATCATTTCAACCCTTCAAGTCGTTTTTGATAGAACAGGTATTGCTGTGCATAACCACAGTACTTTCCAAAATACTGCCGTCCCCATGTACCTATTTTGGTTTTGGTCATGCCACTTTTAAAGAACTCATGACCGCCGTAATATGTCCTTATCACTTTTTCCACATGTGTATCCACGGGAAAGGCGTCCATTTTCCCGAAAGCGAAAAGTAGTATGCAATCCGCTACTTTCTCTCCTATGCCATCCAATACCATGAGCTTCTTTTTAGCATCTTCATAGTCAAGCTCAAAAAGTTCATCAAGGTTTATATCACCATCAACCACCTGTGCTGCTGCTTTACGTATGCGATTCGTTCTGAAACCCAGCCTGCAGTCACACAGGTCAGAATCACATGCCATCGCTAAAGTCCCTGGTTCTGGAAAACTGTAATAGCCTTCAGCAATTTCCTCGCCAAAGATGCGGGATAACTTGGCAATACCGTTCTTGATATTAGGAATGCTCCACGCTGTGGCAAGAAGATATGAGATCAAACATTCCCATGGTTCCTGCCGGATAAGGCGCATCCCCCTGTAACCACGGATAGCCTCAGCCATATACTGATCATTATTCACAGATTTCAGTATACCGTCAAGGTCATCATCAAATCGGAAATA
The DNA here is from genome assembly GCF_050177135.1 of Methanomethylovorans sp. Lineage (NCBI taxonomy): Archaea > Methanobacteriati > Methanobacteriota > Methanomicrobia > Methanosarcinales > Methanosarcinaceae > Methanomethylovorans > Methanomethylovorans sp. Next base: position 13,161 of record NZ_JBFXHJ010000033.1, on the reverse strand, counting down.
ACTGCGGAAAAAGTCCTCCGGTAACCTGGAATCAATGTGTACAAGGCCCGTCTGTAGATCCTGCCAGGCACGCACCACGTCCCCCTGCACCACACCTGTCCACACATCACCAATTTTATCCCACCTAAAAACCTGACCGCAATCCAAGGTATAGTCCAGATTGAAATCTGTGCACTCCAGAGTATACATGTTATCACTCACTTTTGCCGCAGTTCCAGCTCCCTTAGGAACATGGAAGCTGTTACCGTATCACCAAGACCGACAGTGGAAACCGGATCATCACTAAGCAATGTAGGGAGGATGCATACCTGATGATCATCGTATGTACCAACAGCACCACGGCCCGAGCGAACAGCTGCTGCTCTTTCAATGAATCGCTCCGTCTGAGCACGGCCAAACTCGCTCTCTTTAAGAGTTGAAGACATTGACTCTAGTTTATTTCGGTCATGCAGCTGGCCCACCGATGCAAAAATTCCGGCACAAGTTACACCAAAAATCATGGCCTCAAGCTGGGATCCGGGATCAAGGTCGATCTGCCTGGATATATGTAAGACATATTCCCTTGTGTGCACGATCATCTTCCGAAGGTTGCAGGCCAACAGGCTACGCTTTGCAGCCTCCAGTATGGAAAAAACATCCATCTCCAATATTTTGGCTGCGTGCACTTCATGTAAAGAATTTAACATGGAAAGCTCATCTTCATTCATACCTATAGAACTTACAAAGGGGGATAATCTGGAAAACACATGCAAAGCCATATATTTATTAGTAAAATGCCCAAATTCACCGTGTATTAACATGTTGGTGTTCATGGAGCCCCACTTCTGCAGCTGCCACAGCACTTTGTTAAGCTTATCCATGAAAGTGGAACCATCGGGATAAGTATCAAGCATCATGTGAAAACCCGAGATCAGCAGTCCATCCATTTCACCTGCATGCTTGATAGCATAATCTTCAAAATATGGATTGACCAGAAGGGACATGTTCATAATATCATAGGTAGCAATGAAACGGTTCTCCCTCGGAACTGTGAAAACGATATCTCCATATTCAACATGCTCTCCTTTTTTGAAATCGAACACGAAGTGTATGGGTTCATCATCTTCACATTTTGCTTCTTTAGAACAGGAAGCAGATCCCGGAATATAAATTGCCTTTTTGGAAAAAAAAGAAAGTTGTCGCGGCGTGGGGTTAACCACATTGGGAACCACAAGCTCTGCACCCATCTCGGAAAGCACATTTGCCATTATGCCCATATTGCCGCCCATTCGTAGTTTTGATCTATGGACGAACTGGTCCTTAAGAAGTTTGAAGACCTCCGGTCCGTGGATAAGCCACTCTGCACCTGTGCCCTCTTTCATGCAGAGCAGAAGTCCTGCAAGAAAATCGGACATGGAATATATAACACCCGGAGGATTCGTTATTTTTCCCATCACCTCTGCTGTATTCTCAGAAGAGAGCATAGCACATACTTCATCTGCGGTGATCGAATACAAGGCATCGATGTTGGCATTGTATGCACAGAGTATCTTCATCCCATACTCCTGTCAGTTGGCTTCACTCTTTTTTCTGAGCATAGCAAGGATAGCTGTAAATGCACCTGCTGAGATAGTGTCACCAATTCCCACGGTAGCTACCGGGTCAGGTACCACTTTTGTGGGAATGACAATAAGGTCGTGGTTAAGAGCACAAACACATCCATCCTCGAACTCAGCACCGGTACACACATCCCTTCGTACAAGATACTTTTCCAGCTGCTCAAGGTCATTGTGTCCTCTTTCGGATATGGGGACACTGAGACCTGTCTCTCCTTCCTTAAGACTGCCAATCCCACCATGCAATGCCTGTGCTGCTGCAAGGGTCGATGAGAACATCAAAGCATCCCTGTGCTCTTCCACTGTAAGAGGGAAATCTCTGGAAGCTACGCATACGTAGAAACCCAGAGAATGTATATGGACCCTTTCAAGCTTCAGTTCGCATAAGAGCTTAACAGCACCCTCATACAGCGCAGAGATGCTATTCTCACCTTTACTGATAACAGCATATGCCAGCTCTTCGTGACCCAGCACATTAAGAGCATTAGCTACCTCCACCGTATCCAGCCCTAAAGAGGAAACATGCTTATACACAATATCCTTAAGGATAGTTTTTCTTATGACCTTGTTCTGAATAGAAGTGAACTCCACATGTATACGCATGTCAGGGCTCCCTTCCTTTAGCCTTTTGATGACTTTCACGGCCTTTCTCACATAATCACGATAAGTTGCTCCATCCTCATATTTCTCTTTTATCATCTGATAACCTGCAAGGATAGCACCATCGACCATTCCATTCATGTGAGGGATCTGATCATATAGCTGCTCACTCATGTCTATACGCAGCCATGAGGGTCTGGAAGAGATGATCAAACGATTATCCCTGGGAACTTCAAATACCTCTTCAGCATATTCAACTTTTGTGCCTTTTGAGAACTCAAGTATCCAATTGACCTTAGGACGCTGGTTAACATCAAAGGCATCATGGGGGTGCTTTAACTTGAGAACACCGTTTTCCATCACTGGATATTTAAGATTTGGAGTGTCAACAAAATATTCGGCTTGTTCCTTGGACAACCATGGGACATACGTTATGACATTATTGATCCCAAGATTTGCCAGAAGATTGGAAATGATACCGGCCTGACCCCCCATGCGGGCTTTATCGAATACCATGTTATCCATGAGCCACTTGTGGGTATCAGTAGTATATGTGGGAACTTCTGCGGCTTTGCCATCCCGCATGGCTATCACAAGCCTTGCGACAAGGTCCACAGGATCCTGGATCTCGCGGGGATATTCCGCAGCTCTTTGCTGCACTGCTTTTGCCCCCACTATGGAAATAAGTTTGTGGATATCCTTTTCACTGACATGCTTAATAGCATCCACGTTGCTGTTGTATGCAACAAAGACGCCATTTATGCTATCCAGTATCTCACTGATACCGGAAAATGCCATAGAGTAACGTTCCTCCCATTCTTCGATGTCCATTCCTTCACCCCTTATTTAAAAAAGAATGCTGAAAAATTATGTTGTATAGTCAGCATTTATGCGCACATAATCGTAAGTAAGATCACAGCCCCATGCAGTGGCACTGCTCTTCCCTAGCCCCAGATCTACCACAATATCGACTTTTGATCCTCCCATTATTTGCCCGAGCGACGAGAGAGCAGCATCACTAGTCCCCAGTATCTTACCGCTGCTTACGAGTTGTATTGTATTCCTACCATCTGAAAAAGCAAGTGATAACTTGTGCTGATCCACCTCAGCACCTGAATATCCAACAGCCGCTGTCACACGTCCCCAGTTAGGATCTCTACCAAAAACTGCGGATTTTACAAGTGGCGAGCGCACAATTGCCTTTGCGGCCAGGCGGGCATCCTCATCTGATAAAGCGCCGGTTACATTTGCTTCTATCAGCCTTGTGGCACCTTCACCGTCAGAGGCGATCATTTTTCCAAGCTCGATCAGCACATGGTCAAGTCCCTGCTGGAACTCTTCTGTCACGGGCTGAATGCCTGACTTACCGGTCGCTGTTAAGAGTACCATGTCATTGGTGCTGGTATCACCATCCACTACTACCATGTTGAAGCTTTTGTCCACAGCCCTGGTGAGACATTCATGCAATAAGGTCGAAGGCACTTTTGCATCCGTATAAGCAAAACATAGCATTGTACCCATGTTGGGCTCTATCATTCCGGCACCTTTGGCAATGGCCCCGATACGGATACCACTGTCAAGTTCAATAGATATCTCTTTCATTGTAGTATCTGTGGTCATTATGGACCTTGCTGCAGCACGGCTGCCTTCGCTCTCTGCTTTTAATGAAGCCACTACAGCAGGAAGATTGGAAACTATCCACTTTGTGTCCAAGCGCCTTCCAATGACACCGGTAGAAGCTACTGCCACATGCTCGGGACCTATAGATAATGCATCTGCCAGCATGCGGGCCATTTCCCTTGCATCTGCAAGACCCTGTTCACCGGTAAAAGCATTTGCATTGCCACTGTTGACGATCAGGGCACTGAGCTTGCCGTGTTTTTGAAGATGCTCCCTTGTAACTACCAGAGGAGCAGCAATTACCTTGTTCCTGGTAAACATTCCTGCAGCATTACCTTCTGCCACGATCACTCCAAGACCCATTTTTCCAGATTTGATACCCCAGGCTTTAACTCCTTTTACAGCACAGATGCCACCATCGATCGTTTTCATTGTTCCATGTTCCCCCCAAGTCCGTGTATGATATCACCACGAGTGATGATACCGACCAGAATATCATCCTCTACGACCGGAAGGCGGTTCACCTTGTGCTTCGTGATAAGCCTGACCGCGTCCTGGATACTATTTTCCGGGGATATCACATGCACATTCTTTTGCATGATCTCGCTGACAGGCTTTGAACCAATGTCATCCAGCATGTGTTTAGTTTCTTCCCAGTTAAGAAGTTCACGTATAGGTATCTCTATTACCTCAAAGGGACTGGGTAACCACAATCCACCTGGTTCCGGGACTTCCAGTAATTTGAGCAGATCGCCCTCTGAAACTATGCCTACGACCCTGCCCTCTTCTACAACCGGAAGGCCACTAATGTTATGCTTTTTGAGCAACAGAGAAGCTTCACTTATGGTTGTGTGAGGATTGCATACGATCACATCGGTATTCATTATATCTTTGACTTGCATGAATTACACCATCTGAATAAACATTAAAAATCAAGGAGCCACACCTGACATCCATAAACCGGTCGTCTCACCCAGTCCGCACATAAGATTCATATTCTGTATAGCCTGCCCTGATGCTCCCTTTACCAGGTTGTCGATGGCTGAGATGACAACTATACGATTATTACGGGAATCCACCTCAAAGCCTATATCACAGAAATTTGAACCCCTTACTGCACTAAGAGAGGGAACCCCATCCACCACCCTGACAAAAGGCTTGTCCTGGTACATTTCTGCGTACAGGTCCATAACATCATATTTTGTGAGCTTGCCTTTGGTAAAGATGTGAGCTGTAGTAAGTATACCCCTCACTGATGGAATAATATGTGGTGTGAAGCTGATCTTCGTGAGAGAGTTGTCCAGACACTGTAGCTCCTGGGTAAACTCTGCCACATGACGATGGGTTGTTAGCTTGTAAGGCTGCACATTCTCGGCCATGTTGGGATAGTGTGAAGCCTCACTTGGCTCGATACCAGCACCTGAAACACCGGTCTTTGAGTCAAATACGACACTGTCTATCATTGAGACCTGTGCAAGAGGAGCAGCTGCAAGAGTAGCACCTGTTGGGAAACAACCAGGGTTGGCTATGAATTTCTCATGTTTAACTTCGGGGTGCAGCTCAGGGATTCCGTAGACCACGTTACGCGGATCGAGGTGTTTGATGCCATATACATTTTCAAAGACAGCTGCCTTAAGACGGTAATCAGCACTCAGGTCGATAACCTTCACTTTGTCGTCAAGGATCTTGGGCACGATCTCCATAGCAGTACCATGAGGCACAGCCACAAAGATTACATCACACCTGTCCTTTATTTCCTGCGGATCAGGATTTTCGAACTGCAGATCCACCATATCTTTAAGATGCTTATGGGTCGCAGATACTTTCTTACCCGTTAGCTTGCGGGATGTTGCCAGTTCTAGCCTGGACTGTGGATGGTTAAGCAGCAAGCGCATTAGCTCGCCACCTGTGTAACCGGATGCACCGATGATTCCTATGTCAAGCATGATATTCACTTTTGTATATACGATAAAGATTAACCAGAGTATTATTTAATGCTTGAACTAATAAAAGGGTTTGTCAGGTATGTAGCTTAACCAGCGGAGGCAAGAGATCAGATGCTTTTTGTTCAGGATAATGACAGGAAAAGTAAACCTGAAACTACTGCTCCGGCAAAAGTAGCATAGAAGTTCACGCCACTATTAGATAATATTCCTCTGTTCTGAAGTGTGGCACCCAGTAAGCTGTCAATGTTAGTACCAATGAATCCTCCAAGACCGGTGATCAAAAGACCAAGATAGATATTCTCCACTCTTCCAAACAAAATTGCCAGGACAGCTATCACAAGAGAACCAAATATGCATGCAAGTTCACCAAGTATAGTGACCGCCCCATCGCGGCCTGGCTTTGCGGGTTTAAAAGTTGTTATCATCCGTGGCCTTTCCTTTGAAGTGGTGCCTATCTCACTTGCAAGCGTATCACCTGTTGCCGTTGCAACAGTACCCAGATATGAATACATGATGACCTCACTGTATTGAGGATAGATACCATAGGCAATGGCAAGCACAAGAGCTGCCATACTGTTACTGAAAACGTTCTCGTAGCTCCTCACACCACCCTTTGCTTCAGCTATACCAATAGATGCTTTGTAAGCATACTTGTACTTGGTAAAACCTCCACCCAGTATAAAAAAAGTTAACAATAGGAGGAACCAGAAAATATCGGCAAATACTATGATCAGCACGCCCAGAAGACTTGCACCCAAAAGAGCAGATATATCTGCTATATGTGCTCTGTAAGCAAGGTAGCCCAGCAGCAAAGAAAAAAGAAGAGCAAAGAACATATGTGCAGGTGGCACTGTGTATCCAAAGGATGAAAAAAGCCACATGGCCATGCCTGATCCAAAAACAATCGATATGTTGTCATCCACTCTGGAGGGAATGGATTCAAAAAGAGCTCCTGTGACTGACCCGATCACTGCTATGAAAAAGATCATGTCATAGGAAACGTTGATTTTTTCCCAGTGAATGATCCACGCTCCCACCAGAAAAGCTGAAATGATGCCCACTATTAGCATGACAAGACTTGAAGGCAAATGGAACACCTCGCTGTCTTCTCCTTTGTACCTCTTTTCAGGATAATCTAATCTTGCCAGGCACTTTAATTGAGTTTGTTTCCAATACTTAAAGAGGTTAGCAGAAGCAATTCCAAATGTGCTGATGGCTACAGCCCCGCCGATCACGTATATAGGAAACGTCACCCCTTCCAGGCTAAAGCCATATTTGAACAGCAGAAGCAGAAGAATGGAAAGAACAAGATTGTTTGCACTTCTGAGGCCTTTATCGATCGGTTTTTGGAGCAGGTTGTTGCCGTTTTCCTTTGTGGAAAGGATCTGGTATAGTCTTGATCTTCGGGACAAACGTCTCAGGATCAGAAGCATGAAGAACATTATAAGTACCAGTATACCCAGAGAAAGAAAAGGATATAAAAGACATGTGAGCCCAAGCGAAGCATGGAGCAGATACCTGATGTATATGGGATCCATTTCCTTGGTAATATCCTCTATCTTATTCATGTTCACCCATTCCGAAACTGTTGCACATATGTCCAAGAACATATATATTTGTGATGTGTCCGCCGGGAACAAGGATATGTTTTAAAAATTCCGTGAATGAATGCATTGACACTGATATGCTGAACAGAATGAATATGTTAAAATAATAGGAGATTTTAACTCAACTGAATAAACTATCATGATTCGGTCTTGATCGACCAAATACTGCGATTTTTTAGGGAGTTGCAAGAAAAGGAAGGCTGAATATGCAGGAAAAGATAAAAGAAATAGCAAGTCGTGTTAAGGAGCTGCGTGAGATATCTGACATCTCGGCAGACGAAATGGCCGGTAGGTTGAACATAGATACTGGCACCTATCAAATTTATGAAGCTGGTGAGGCAGATATTCCCGCCAGCATCCTCTATGGGATATCCAATGAGCTTAAAGTCGACATGTCTGTGCTGTTAAAAGGCGAAGATCCACGCATGCACGTTTTTACGGTGACACGTAAGGATAAAGGCATAAGCGTGGAAAGAAGAAAAGAGTACAGATATCAGAGCCTTGCTGCCAATTTCGTGCACAAGAAAGCCGAGCCTTTTGTGGTTAAAGTGGAGCCTAAACCAGAAGGAACAAAGATATCCATGAATTCCCATCCTGGACAGGAATTTGATTTTGTGCTTGAGGGCACTTTAAAGGTGGTCATCCATAGTAATGAGATCGTTCTTGAAGAAGGAGATTCCATATTCTTCGATTCCAACTATCCGCATGGTATGGCTGCAGTGGGTGGAAAGAGTGCAAAGTTCCTGGCAATTATAATGTAAGTGGAGAAGATAGAACATGACCTCTTTGTTAAACTGTTTCGTCCCTGTTGCGGGTTTTAAGTCCTATGAGGATTTTAAGGAGAACTTCACCATCAATGTCCCTGATAATTTCAATTTCGCCTACGATGTTGTAGATGTTTATGCTGCCGAGCAGCCACTAAAACAAGCCCTTGTCTGGTGTGATGACAATGGCAATGAGGCGGTCTTCAATTTCAAGGACCTGCAGTACTACAGCAACAAGGCAGCAAACATGTTCGCTAAATATGGTATAAAGAAAGGCGACAATGTAATGCTCATACTGAAAAGCAGATATGAGTTCTGGTTCTGTCTGCTTGCCCTGCACAGGATAGGAGCTGTTGCGGTGCCTGCCACCCACATGCTTACCAAAAAGGACATAGTATATCGCGTGGAGCGTGCAGACATAAAGGCAGTAGTGTGCGCCAGGGATGACTACGTACTTGGCGAGATCGATGCTGCATATAAGGAATGTGGTTCCATCCTTAAGCACAGAATGGTACTGGACGCAGAACGCAAGGGTTGGATCAACTTTAATACTGAACTGGAAGAAGCCTCAGAGAACTTCCAGAGACCTACCGCAGACGAGGCAACAGCCAACAGTGATATCTCAATTATATATTTCTCATCGGGTACCACAGGTTTGCCAAAGATGGTACAGCATGATTTTGCATATCCTCTGGCACATATCATAACTGCGAAATACTGGCAGAACGTGACAGATGGTGGCCTGCACTACACAGTAGCAGATTCCGGATGGGCTAAATGCATCTGGGGAAAGATCTATGGCCAATGGATAGCAGGCAGTGCGGTCTTTGTGTATGACTATGACAGGTTCTCTGCAGATAAGATGCTGGAAAATACCGCAAAATACAATGTTACTACTTTCTGTGCTCCTCCCACTATATACCGATTCCTTATCAGAGAGGATCTGAGCAAATATGATTTCAGTAAGCTCAAATACTGTGTTGTTGCCGGTGAACCCTTAAATCCTGAAGTTTATGAGCAGTTCCTTGAACTTACAGGTTTGAAACTCATGGAGGGTTTTGGCCAGACAGAAACCGTGGTGAGCGTGGCGACATATTCCTGGATGGAACCCAAACCCGGTTCCATGGGTAAGCCTTCTCCGATGTATGATATCGAACTGCTGAATGCACAGGGTAATGCATGTGAAGTGGGTGAAGAAGGAGAGATCTGTATAGACACGGGTTTCAGTAACCCGCCTGGTATCTTTGCAGGTTATCGCTTAGAGCCTGAAAGAACCGCAGACGTGTGGCATGATGGCTATTATCACACTGGAGACATGGCCTGGAAGGACGAAGATGGCTACTTCTGGTTCGTGGGCAGAGCAGATGATATTATCAAGACATCAGGATACAGGGTTGGTCCTTTCGAAGTTGAAAGTGCATTAATAGAGCATCCTGCGGTGCTCGAATGCGCCATTACCGGCGTTCCCGACCCCATACGTGGTCAGGTGATCAAGGCTACCATAGTGCTTACAAAGAACTACACGGCCAGTGAAGAGCTTAAGAAGGAATTGCAGGAACATGTGAAGAGGGTCACTGCCCCATACAAATATCCACGTATAGTAGAGTTTGTGTCTGAATTGCCAAAGACCATAAGCGGTAAGATCAGGCGTGTGGAGATACGTGACAAGGACAAGGAGCAATAAAAGTCTTCTGTGGTGAACTATTTATAATATATGTATAGTAGCAAATCCCAAAAATGCAGAGATCGACAAACATAAATGACCGTTTCAATACGGCCATTGTTTTTTGGATGCTGGGATTTGCTGATCAATGCACCTTGAGTGTCAGAGGCTTGAAATAATGTCGGATCTAATGGAAAAAAAGGACCCTTACCCGGTAATAAATACGTTGGAGTGTAAAGCATGCGGGCGCTGCATAATTGCCTGTCCGAAAGATGTGCTTCGGATGAGCGAATGTCTCAATGAAAGAGGATACCACTATGTGGAATATGTGGGTTCGGGGTGTATAGGATGTGCTAACTGCTACTACACATGTCCTGAGCCTCTGGCAATAGAGATACACATTCCCCTCAAGGAATGAATAGGCTTCGAGGAGAGTTCATCATGGTAACACAATTAGTAAAAGGCAACACTGCAGTTGTTATCGGGGCATTGTATGCAGGCTGTGACTGCTACTTTGGCTACCCGATCACTCCTGCCAGTGAGATATTGCATGAAGCATCCTCCTATTTTCCCATGCTGGGTAGGAAGTTCGTGCAGGCGGAATCAGAAGAAGCGGCTATAAATATGGTATATGGAGGTGCTTCAGCTGGTCACAGGGTAATGACAGCTTCATCAGGTCCTGGCATCAGCCTGAAGCAGGAGGGCATTTCATACCTCGCAGGTGCAGAACTGCCCTGTGTGATAGTGGACATAATGAGAGCAGGACCTGGTCTTGGTAACATTGGTCCTGAGCAGGCTGACTATAATCAGATCGTTAAGGGAGGAGGGCATGGAAACTACAAGAACATAGTCCTTGCCCCGAATTCCGTGCAGGAGATGTGCGATCTTACTATAAAGGCTTTCGAACTTTCCTTCAAATACCTTAATCCTGCAGTTGTCCTTGCAGACGGTGTGCTGGGTCAGATGGTGGAACCACTGAAGTTCCCCACAAGTGCAGTACAGCCGCAGATAGATACCTCCTGGGCAGTGGCTGCTACCCCGCAGACGCGCAGGAACCTGGTAACTTCTATCTTCCTTGATTTTGAGCAGCTTGAGGGGTTCAACAACAAGCTGCAGGAAAAGTACGAGCTCATTGAACAGCAGGAAGTGGCCTATGAAGAATATATGATGGCAGATGCTGACATCATCCTTGTTTCATACGGGATCAGCAGCCGTATCTGTCGATCTGCTGTGGAACAGGCGAGAAAGAAAGGGATCAAGGTTGGTCTTTTCAGGCCTGTCACTCTTTTCCCCTTCCCTAAAAAAGAACTGTTTACACTGGCACAGGCAAAGGATTGCACATTTATCTGTGTGGAAATGAGCAATGGACAGATGAAAGAGGATGTGCTGCTTGCAACAAGATGCATGCGGCCTGTTGAGCTTGTGAACAGACTTGGCGGGAACCTGATAACTTTCGACCAGGTGATGCAAAAGATAGAAGAGGTTGCAAAAGGAGGCTCAATATGAAAGAGAAGGTCATAGGCAGGCCAGCTGGCCTTTATGCCGAATTCCCCAGAAAAGGAGGAGCTGCTCCCACTGCCACTCACTACTGCCCAGGATGTGGACATGGTATCCTGCATAAGCTCATAGGTGAGGCTATGGGTGACCTGGGTATCCAGGACCGTACAGTGATGATAAGCCCCGTAGGCTGTGCAGTGTTCGCGTATTATTATTTTGATTGCGGGAACTTACAGGTCGCGCATGGCCGCGCTCCTGCAGTGGGTACCGGCGTTTCCAGAGCCCTTGATCATGCTGTCGTTATTTCCTACCAAGGAGATGGGGATCTTGCATCCATTGGTCTTAATGAGACGATCCAGGCTGCCAACCGGGGAGAAAAGATAGCTGTGTTCTTCGTGAACAACACTGTGTACGGTATGACAGGAGGCCAGATGGCACCAACCACCCTCATAGGCGAGAAAACTGTTACGTGCCCCACAGGAAGAGACCCCAGGTATGCAGGTTATCCTCTACACATGTGCGAATTACTAAGCAGTCTGCAGGCACCTGTATTCATCGAAAGGGTGTCTGTTTCAGATATATCCCACATCCGTAAGGCACGTAAAGCTGTCAGGAAGGCTCTGGAGATACAACGTGACGGTAAAGGCTATGCTTTTGTGGAAGTACTCTCCACCTGCCCCACGAACCTGAAGCAGAATGCAGAAGCAAGCACAAGATTCGTGAACGAGCAAATGGAAAAGGAATTCCCTCTGGGTAATTTCAGGGACAGGTCCGAAGAAACCGAACCACTATGCCGCAATGTGAGTGATTTCACTAAAGAAGCCATTGACAAAGCCTTCAACATTGAGACCGAGGCATCACCTGACGCAGTGGAAGATCCGGCTTTCGGACAGGTTTTGGTAAAGGCTGCGGGCTTCGGTGGTCAAGGAGTATTGAGTCTTGGCCTGATACTTGCAAAAGCAGCATGCAGAGCCCAGAGACATGTTTCATGGTATCCCTCTTATGGCCCTGAACAAAGAGGAGGCACAGCCAACTGTTCTGTGGTGATCTCAGGTTCTGCCATTGGTTCACCTATAGTATATGAGTCGAACATATTGATCGCCATGAACCGTCCCTCCCTGGAAAAGTTCGCCATGGACGTAAAACCCGGAGGAGTGATACTCTATGATTCGACCATAGGGGAATATGACATTCCTGAAGGAGTAAGAGGTATTGCGGTACCTGCCATGGAGATAGCCTGCAAGGCAAAAGCAGAGAAGGCCGCAAACACAGTGATGCTTGGAGTGCTGAAAGAACTGGGTGTCACAAAACTTCCGGCAGATGCATTTACTGAGGCTCTGGCAGAGAACTTTGCAGGTAAGCAGAAACTCATCGACATCAACAAGAAAGTACTGGAAGCAGGAGCACAGTGGGTAAGAGATAATCTGTAAGGACAGAGATAAGATCCCAGGCTCCTTGCTTCTTTTTTCTTTTCCGATTGATATAGAAATATTATGTACTTCCCTGAAATTTCAAAGAATTTCCTGAATATTATGTTCCGTCTTTTGATGAGTGATCAAGAGTGCATACTATCTGGGCAGTACCAAATATGCTTGTCAGTGGTACAACAAATCCAATACCACATCCTGGTTCATTGATACCTATTGAATCCTTTATCGCTGCTACTATCGGATCTACCATCTCTGCTTCTGCTATTGTCAGAACGATCTCTTTTTCAGGTTCTATCATTAAACCAAGCAGGCTTTTGTTCTCATGTACACCGGTACCACGACCGTATATAATAGTACCGCCTTTTGCACCTGCTTTTCTGGAGGCGTTTACAACTTTGTCGCCCCAGCCCTTTTTTACAATCGTTACTACCAATGAAAA
>NZ_JBFXHJ010000032.1:7234-17142 GCF_050177135.1 Methanomethylovorans sp. | reverse complement strand
ATATACAAGAAAATATGTATACTATAATATATTTAAACTTTCTTGTCTTCTATAAAAACTATACCATATTTAGTACAAACTATATATAATTAAAAAGTTGAATGTTAACCAAGTTCTTCCTTTCAGAGCCCTGCAAATCGCAATCCCTGATAAATACCTTCCTTCTTATTTGAATCCTGGCATGTTGTTGCCTGTAATTGTTCCACGAAGTCTGCTTCTTGTATTTATCAATAAATACTGAACCAATTTAAATGACACTGTAGTTTCATACAGTTTCGACATACATAGATCAATCATTGGAGCATTCGTTTTCTTGTTTCTTAAAAATATTTTTGGTTGTGCAGATTATCCATCTTTTATGCAATACAAGGTGTATTGCTGCAAAAACTGTCATCATGATAGCTGACCTGTTATGTAAGAGCGTCCATGTGGCTTTTGTAATTCCCATGTATTCCTGATATCTTCCCCGTGGCACACCTGAAGGCATCACAAAAAGCATGACAAATCCTGTAACTGCAACGATCAGGAATAATAAGGTCAAAATGACATCTACGGAGTAATTCAGTTTCATCCTGTTCATTTTCTACCCCCATTTTAAATCCAGTATAAACTCACAACTTATTTGAAGATTAATTTTTATGGCAAGAACTAGTGTAATGTGCTCCATTGGAAAAGACTATTATAAAAAACTCCCTATGGATTTAGTTTTCCACACGAAAAATGTATTTATCTCTCTGAGCATGTAATAACCAGATACGATGAGAGAATTTATAGAACAGCTAAGAAGCAATGGTAAGATAACGGAGATCAGACATGCCGTTTCAAGGGAGTTCGAAGCACCCAGGATAGCAAAAAATACACAGGGTCCTGTGCTTTTCCATGACATTGAGGGGAAGAAGGCTATTATGAACCTGCTGGGTACGCGGGATGAGCTTGCATCCATGTTTGGAGTACCCCGCGACAAAATTATACAGAAACTCTCTGAGGTACAGCCAGACGGCGAAGTTGTAATAGTTACCGAGTCACCCACCATGGAAGTAGTGGATGATGAGGTGGACCTCTATAGCCTCCCTATAATGAAACATTTTGCAAAGGACGGAGGTCTGTACATCACTGCGGGTATCGTGGTCAGTGAGTACGAAGGGACAATGAATGCATCCATTCATCGCCTGATGGTGCTTGGAAAGAACAAGCTGGCTGCAAGGCTGGTGCCTCCGCGACATACTTATTTATTGCACAAAAAGGCTGCTTCAAAGGTAGATAAGCTGCCCATAGCGATCGTTATCGGTGCAGATCCGGTAATAACATTCGCTTCGACCACCCGCGTACCTACGGGTAAAGAATTCCACTATGCAGCAGCTCTTAGAGGTTCCCCGGTGGAATTGTTCGCATGCAGCAACGGAGTAAAAGTTCCACATGCTGAGATAATACTGGAAGGGTACATCGATCCGGTGGAGCGCGTTCCGGAAGGGCCATTTGTCGATATCACCGGCACCTATGACGAGATACGTCCTGAACCTGTGATCCACATTACCAGGATACTGCACAGGAAAGATCCCATTTATCACGGTATACTTCCGGCAGGACCGGAACATCTGCTTATGATGGGTGTGCCATACGAACCAAAGATCTACAGGGCAGTGAGCGAAGTGACCACTGTGAAGAACGTGGTGCTCACAGAAGGCGGATGCTGTTATCTGCATGCAGTGGTGCAGATCGAGAAACAGACCGAAGGAGATGGCAAGAACGCTATCATGGCAGCTTTTGCAAGCCACACCAGCCTCAAGCATGTAGTGGTAGTTGACGAGGACATAGATATATTCGATCCGAAGGACGTGGAGTTCGCCATTGCGACCCGTGTGAAGGGAGATATGGATGTTATGATCATTCCCAATGTGAGGGGAAGTTCACTGGACCCCAGGGGTGCACCTGATGGCACTACGACCAAAATAGGCATCGATGCTACTAAAGTCCTGAAACAGGCAGAGATGTTCGAAAGGGCGAAGATGCCCGAGTAGGTGGACCATGTACCTCACAAAAGAAGAACAGGCAATGCTCGATGGCGAAGAAGGAGAAACACTCCGGAAAGCCATTGAGATACTTGTTGCACTGGGTGATATTTACGGTGCTGACAAGCTCATCCCCGTTAAGAGCGCCCAGATAGCCGGGGTTTCATACAAGACCATAGGAGATGCAGGTCTGGAATGGATATCTGATCTGCATGGCAAAGTGAGGATTCCTTCCATACTCAATCCCGCAGGCATGGACCTGCAGGACTGGGAGAAAATGCGGATAGACCCGGAATTTGCACATAAGCAACAACTGATCATCGAAGCATACGAAAAGCTGGGCATCATTGCTAAATGTACCTGCACTCCTTATTATCTGGAAGGGTTCAATGCTACTTACGGGGACCATCTTGCGTGGAGCGAATCCTCTGCAGTCTCATACGCAAACTCCGTCATCGGGGCGAGAACAAACCGTGAAGGTGGTCCTTCAGCGCTCTCAGCGGCCCTTGTGGGTAGGACTGCTAACTATGGTTATCATCTGGATGAGATGCGCAACCCCACAGTATCGGTTACCGTTGAATGTGAGATGAAGGGCTCTGACTACGGTGCCCTTGGGTATATAGCAGGAAAAATGGTGGGCAGCGGAGTACCTTTGTTCATCATGAAAGGAAAGCCGGAAAATGAAGAGCTGAAATCTCTGGGTGCTGCCATGGCCGCTTCCGGAGCTGTTGCCCTGTACCATGTGGAAGGCGTTACCCCTGAAGCAAGGAAGAACAAATTTGCAAGGCCGGACGAGAACATGGTCATTGAGAAAAGTCAGATAAGAGAGATATACGATAGAACAAAACCCGATATCAATGACATTGATATCATAACCATCGGCTGTCCGCATTGTTCCCCGGCTGAGCTTTCCCTCATAGCAGGATTGCTTGAAGGCAGGACCGTCAATAAGGAAGTATGGATCTGCACTTCCAGGGAAGTTGCAAACAAACATCCCGAACTTGTACGATCCATTGAGAAGAGCGGGGCAAAAGTGGTCTGCGATACCTGTATGGTGGTATCGCCGGCAACTGAAAAATATAAGACCATGATGGTAAACTCCGGGAAAGCCCTGGCATACGTGCCCGGAATGTGCGGAGTTCCCACCCTTTTTGGTGACATCTATAGGTGCATCAGGGAGGCGGTGAAGGAATGAAGATCAAAAGCCGTACTATTTCCCGTGGATGTGCAGAGGGACAAGTGCTGATCACACGCGATCCCATCTCTTTTCTGGGTAATGTAGATCCTAAGACCGGCAAAGTGGTGGATGCGAACCATGAACTTTTTGGACAGTCGATAAAGGGCAAGGTTCTGGTCTTTCCTCATGGAAAGGGCTCCACTGTGGGTTCCTATGTAATATATCAGCTCTTCAAGAATGGTGCTGCTCCTGCAGCCATGATAAACCTGGAATCTGAACCCATAGTTGCTGTGGGTGCTATTATTTCTGCCATACCGCTGGTGGACAGGCTGGAAAACGATCCTTATTCCGTCCTAAGGAATGGCATGTCCATAAAAGTTAATAGCAGTGAAGGGTATGTGGAAGTGCCTGAAGGGTAATGGTCCTGATGATGCGATAAGGCACTGGAAAAGTGATGTACTAATGGATATTTGTATGAGGTGGAAAAGAAAGAACGCCTTCAGCCTTGCTGCGCTTGCACCTCTGCTGCCCAGCATACGCAGAGTCAAAACGCCAACTGATGGTATAATGATCTACAGTCTGGTTACAAGGCAGGCAGCGAGCGTGTTCAGGGAAGTGCAGAATGCAACCACCAATTCTATTTTCATAGCAGGAGGACCTCATCCATCCGGGGATCCGGAAGGAACTTTGCGATATTTTGATTATGTGGTGATCGGTGAAGGAGAGGCAACACTTCCTGAGCTTGTAAAGGTGCTGCAGGAAGGTGGGGATGTGAGCACGGTCAAAGGTATTGCCTACAAGGATACTGAGGGGAAAATTATCTACACTCCAAAAAGGGAGCCCATAGAGCTGGATGATTACCCCTGTTTTGATCCTCATCTTATCAAGGCTCCCATAGAGATCAGCCGGGG
Organism: Methanomethylovorans sp.; assembly: GCF_050177135.1. Lineage (NCBI taxonomy): Archaea > Methanobacteriati > Methanobacteriota > Methanomicrobia > Methanosarcinales > Methanosarcinaceae > Methanomethylovorans > Methanomethylovorans sp. The sequence continues at coordinate 13,045 of NZ_JBFXHJ010000032.1, read as the reverse complement.
ATGTCCCTGGAAATGTAAATACTGCCAGATCCCGCAGATGTTCGGCAGTAAGGTAAGACACCGCAGTATAGATTCCATAGTGAAGTATGCTCAGCACTATAAGGACCTTAGGTTCGTTTCATCTAATTCTTTCGCCTACGGAAGCGATGGCATACACCCGCGTTTCGATAAGGTGGAAAAGCTGCTGGAGGCTTTGTATGAGATCGGGAACAAGGATATTTATTTCGGAACTTTTCCTTCGGAAGTGAGGCCGGAGTTCGTAACGGACGGATCTCTGGAAATGGTGAACAAGTATTGTACCAATGACAGGATCAGCCTTGGCGCACAGTCCGGCAGTGAACGGATCCTCCGGGATATTCATAGGGGGCACACTGTGAGGGAAGTGGAAATAGCCGTTGATCGTTGTTTTGAACATGGGATCACGCCTACTGTTGACTTTATTCTGGGTTTTCCTGATGAAACAGAAGAAGAGCAGGAGATGAGCCTTGACCTCATAAAGTGGATATGCATCAAAGGCGGTGAAGTACGGGCACATTATCTTGAACCTTTGCCTGGAACACCTTACGCTCATGCGTCTCCAAGCAAGGTCAGCGAGAAGGTCAACAGTGAACTTGGCAAGCTTGCTCTGAACGGCAAGATAACGGGTTCATGGGAGTGAATATCTGTGATGGACCAGGCATTGTAGTTTTCAAAGCAGATGCTCTTCGAACTTCCCATTACAAAATACCATGACCCTCACTTCTTCACCTTTACTCAGCTTTCGCATCATGCGGTCATAGATGCCCTGGACGTGTTTCAGGTGGTGTTTCTTGAAATGTTCACTGACCGTTTCCAGAAACCATATCTGATGTTCCAGATATGCTGTTTCGTACTCTTTGGTGAGTGTGGCTATCTTGCTGCATTCCTCATCGGTTATCTCTGAATGGTAGCATCCATGTTCGTTCAGGCCGCTGATCTGTCTCCAGTCCATTTTCCCGCTGTCATCTGCTTCCCTGTGTAGCATATATGGATACAGTCTGCATATCATAGGCCTGTCGTCATAGATACGACACCTTCCCCCTTCAAGGAACATACACGAACCATCTTCTTTGGTGCGCAAGGCATAACCTGAAACATAGAAGGTTCCGTTATTATCGCAAAATTCAAAATATGGTGCAGGTTTCAAAACATCGGATGATAGATTCCTGATACGTGGTAATTCCTGATCAAGCACGAAAATATGATCATTGAACTCACTGGTACAGCATTTTGCACACATGTCGCACTCAAAGCCCACTTCTTTGATGATCTCACAGAGCTTTTCCATGGGATATTTCAGCATATCATGCAGCTCTTTTCGTGCGTAAAGTATTTCTTCTTCTATAGATGGTCTGGCTACAATGAACAACTCCATTGATAATGATCGCCATTTTAACCGGCATGTTATTAAGTCTATCTTCAGTGTGTTCTGAGTATATCCTGAAAACAAAATGAAAAAAGAGAGATATTCCCGTAAAGTTTAATTATAAGCATCACCTCTAATGCTAAACTTACATATGATTACATTATCGATATTCAAATACTACATGAGGATTCATAATGGGTAAAACAGGCAGCATAGAATGGGCAAAGGTCAAAGGAAGAAAAGGCAAGACCATCAAGGTAGAGAAATCAAAGGAAGCTAAGGCGCACCCCGGTCCTGCACAGAGGTACATGGCATCAGGTGCAAAGCGGAGATTCATAAGGCGCTCTCCGAAATCTATTGTCAAGTGAAGATCTTTTTTCTTTTTAATGCAGGGGACAATAGTGTTTTCGACGTCACCCTGCTATATTACCATATTTTTTTCAAAAGGTGTTAGGTCCCATTCATGCGTAATGGTTATATAGAACTACAATCATTAAAAAACGTCTGATAGATCTAATCCCTTATTACACTATTAAAGGAGGATAAAATAAATGGCAGGACAGATGGCTGGACAGCCGATTTTCATTTTAAGAGAAGGAAGCCAGAGAACAAAAGGCAGAGAAGCTCAGAGCAACAATATCATGGCCGCAAAGGCAGTTGCAGAGGCAGTGAGGACTACCTTGGGACCAAAAGGCATGGACAAAATGCTGGTGGACAGTCTCGGAGACGTTGTTATTACCAATGACGGCGCCACCATCCTTAAAGAGATGGATATCGAGCACCCGGCTGCAAAAATGATCGTCGAGGTCTCCAAGACCCAGGACGATGAAGTGGGCGATGGTACCACCACCGCAGCGGTTATTGCTGGAGAGCTGCTGAAAAAGGCAGAAGAGCTTATCGAACAGGACGTTCACCCAACCATCATAGCTTCCGGATACAGGATCGCTTCAGAAAAAGCCGGAGAGATCCTTCAGACCCTTGCAAAGAAGGTCACTATCGATGATGAGGACATTCTCCTGAACATCGCCGGAACAGCAATGACCGGAAAGGGAGCAGAAGCTACCAAGGATGTACTTTCCAGGATTGCTGTGTCTGCCATAAAGAGCATTGTTGATGCAGATGGCCAGAACAAGGTAGATATGGACAATATCAGCGTTGAAAAGAAGGTAGGAGCACGTATAGAGGACTCCGAGCTCATCACTGGTATGATCATCGACAAAGAGCGTGTACACAGCAACATGCCCAAAAAGGTTCCAAATGCAAAGATAGCCCTTATCAACACAGCCATCGAGCTTAAGGAAACCGAAGTTGACGCAGAGATCTCGATCACATCCCCTGAGCAGTTACAGTCCTTCCTTGATCAGGAAGAGAAGATGATAAGGGGTATTGTCGATAAGATCGTGGCAAGCGGCGCAACTGTCGTATTCTGTCAGAAGGGTATCGACGACATGGCCCAGCACTTCCTGGCCAAGAGCGGTATCTTCGCAGTAAGGCGTGTTAAGAAGAGCGATATGCAGAAGCTTGCAAGGGCAACAGGCGGCAGGCTCATCACCAACATTGACGAGATCACAGCTACAGACATGGGCAAAGCCGAACTTGTAGAAGAGAAGAAGGTCGGCGGCGACGAGATGACCTTTGTCACTGGTTGCGAGAACCCAAAGGCAGTATCCATTCTGCTACGCGGCGGTACCGAGCATGTCATAGACAACATCGAAAGGGCATTGCACGACGCACTGAGAGTGGTCGGAGTTGCCATAGAGGATGAGAAACTGGTAGCTGGCGGCGGTTCACCTGAGGTAGAGCTCGCGCTGAGGCTTTATGAGTATGCAGCAACTCTCAGTGGCAGGGAACAGCTTGCAGTTAAGGCATTCTCAGAGGCACTTGAGATCATCCCGAGGACACTTGCAGAGAACGCAGGACTTGACCCGATAGACAAGCTCATGGAGCTGCGTGCTCACCATGAGAAGGGATCCAAGACCGCAGGACTCAATGTGTACACCGGTGATGTCATTGACATGTGGCAGGCTGGCGTTGTGGAACCTCTCAGGGTCAAGACCCAGGCGATCAATGCAGCTGCAGAGTCTGCTGTGATGATCCTCAGGATCGATGATATCATCGCTTCGACCCGTGCACCTGCAGGTCCATCTGGCGCAGACATGGTACCCAACATGCCACCAGGAATGGGCGGCATGGGTATGGAATAAATATTTACCAACAGAACAGAGCGCAGTACATCTGCGCTTAAAACCTTTTTTTATTATTTCTGAAAGGTCTTATTTTTCAAGGCAATGCAATATATCTGCCGGATTATATCGTGTTCTGATGATCCTGGTCCTTCCACGCATTCCCTTTCCGGAAAAATCAGCATCTATATATTGAGAAGAGTTGAGTTTCTCCACCAGCTCGTAGAAGCGCGTGTATCCAAGCTGTGTTGTTTCATGGAATTCCTTGTAAAGTTCCCCGGTCTGAGGTTCCTTGCCCTGTGCTATCAGGCGCAGCAATGTTTTCTCATGTTCATTTAGTGTACCGATATTACGACACAGGTGTAAAAGTCGGGAAGCTTCGTATGCTTTTTCCACATCTTCGATAGAAATAATGCGACTTGCTTTTCTCTCTGCGTTCAGGCCAGCTCTCTTGAGCAGGTCGATACCTATACGCAGGTCGCCTGTAAGGTCTGTGTATTCTACTATCTTTTCCTGTACTTCGGCGGGCACTACATGCGGAAAGAAAGCATGAAGTACTCTGTTGTTGATAATGTCCCGTATTTCCCTGGATTCATATCGTGGAAAGGCGATCTCCTCCGGCAGAAATACTGACCCGACCCTGGGATCGAACTTGTACATGGTACCGGTATCGCTTACAATAGCTATTACCCCAATACGTGCCCCGGGATATTGTTCATGTGCTCTTAAAAGGGAGTACAGTACTTCATCAGCATGACCTTCATGGAAAAGATAATTAATGTCATCAAGGGCAACCACAAGTATCCTGTCAGAGGTAATCAGATGGTTCACAACTTTCTGGAAAACCTTCCCAAAGGATACGCCCGAAGATGGGGGAGAAACCTTTAGCAGATTTTCATATATCTTGGCCATAACGGCAAAACGAGTGGAATCTATCTGGCAATTGATCTTCACAAAGACTATGTTCTTTACATGTTCCTGCAGTTCACTGAATACTTTTTTAACGGCGGTTGTCTTTCCGGTACCAGGGGGGCCACTTATGAGACAATTAAGAGGGCGCATATCCCTAACAGCAGGCCTCAAGGCAAATTTTAATGATTGCAGCTGGCTATCCCTGTGAGCAAAATATTCCGGAACATGGTCAAGTTCAAGTATTTCGGGATTCCTGAATATAGTTTCATCCCACATCAACATGTCCTTGCTCAATCAAATGCCTCCCTTATTCATGAAGTAGATTACATTATATTAATATAAAATGTTGTTTCAATAGTATCTGAACAACCTGCCTAGAAAAGCATGGTGAGATCACCTTAGAGATATTTTCTCATCACAATGGCATCCGAATGAGTTTCGTCATCAAAAAACCGATGTATCCTTCCTGCTTCCTCAAAAGCATTCTTCTCATAGATATTTTTTGCAGCTGTCCATTGAACTGAAACTATCAGGATAATACTTGAGATGCTGTATTTTTCAGTGGTCCTCCTGGACAGCTCTGAAAACAATAATTTTCCATATCCTTTACCACGATGCTTTTTAAGGAGGCCTATCGAAGATATATAAAGCTCTGATCCGGTGGCTACATGAAGCTTACTGATACTGTGATTAAGATTGAACATATCCTCTTTTATTTCTTCTAGGTAGTCCCATATCTCCGAGGAAATATATCCACAAACCTGTCCGTCTGCTTCCAAAACTAAGAAGCCATCCGGAAAAGTTAAGATCCGGTCTAAAAATACAGATCGGTCCTCATACACTGTTTCACAAAACGATTCGTGCTCTATCTCCATAATATGTTCGATATCGTCTATTGCAGCATTCCGGATTTTTATTTCTTCCAATGAACCACCTGAACCTGATGTGATTCTTGTATGTAAGATATATACTATTAGCCAACAAGTGCAGCTATGCTCGAAACAGCTTCTGCGAGTTTTTCTACTTCTTCTATCGTATTATACAGAGCAAAGGATGCACGTACTGTGCCTTTAAGGCCAACGTTCTCTATTGCGGGCATAGCACAATGATAACCACTACGCACACAGATCTTACATGTCTGGTCAAGGATAATGGCCACATCATGCGGATTCATGCCCTGTACATTGAAAGGCACAACTGCTGCCCTGTTCTCAGGACCATACACCTGCACCTGAGGGATCTCAGCCAGCAGAGAAGCAGCTTTCTTTGCCAATGTTGTTTCATGCTTCTCTATATTCTCAATGCCTGCATCCTGTACATATTCCACAGCCC
>NZ_JBFXHJ010000032.1:0-7134 GCF_050177135.1 Methanomethylovorans sp. | reverse complement strand
CTGTTCTCAGGACCATACACCTGCACCTGAGGGATCTCAGCCAGCAGAGAAGCAGCTTTCTTTGCCAATGTTGTTTCATGCTTCTCTATATTCTCAATGCCTGCATCCTGTACATATTCCACAGCCCTGCCAAGGCCAATGACTCCGGGAATATTGGGCGTCCCGGCCTCAAAACGTGCAGGACTTGCTTCTATCTGGTAACTGTCGATCGATACAGAACTCACCATACCTCCTCCTAAATACATTGGTCTTATGGAATCATGATCCCTGAGACAGAGAATACCGGTACCCTGAGGACCCAGTAAACCCTTGTGTCCTGGAGTTACCAGAAAATCCGCTCCTACTTTTTTCATATCAAGAGGCATGTGCCCTGCGGACTGCGAAGCATCTATAAGTATCTGACAACCATTTTTATGACCTATCCTGACCATTGTTCTGATATCCTGGATTGAGCCGAACACGTTTGTCACATGATTGACAGCTACAAAACGTGTTTTATCTGTTATGGATAGCTCGATCTGTTCAGGGTCCACAACCCCTTCCTCATTAACCTGTACAACTGTTACCTCTACGCCCTGGTCCCGCAACCGCAACCAAGGTAACAGGTTAGAATGATGTTCCACAATGGAAACTATCACATGATCTCCATGATGCCACTGCAAGCCGTAAGCCACCATGTTGATACTCTCTGTGGCATTTCGGGTGAAAACTGTTCCTGTAACATCAGCGTTAAGGAATGATGCAACTGCCTCTCTGGCATTTTCATACCTATCGGTAGTCATCCGCGCAAGCCTATGGGCTCCCCTGCCATGGTTGGCGGCATATTTGTAAAAATATTCTTCCATGGCTTTTACTGCCGGCACAGGTGTCTGTGTTGTGGCAGCATTGTCCAGATATATAAATTCCTCAAGAAGAGGGAAATCCTTTCTTATTGCTGGCAGATCGTACATGCGACCTAATACGCCAGCCTGTAAAAAATAGTTTTGCAGGCTATTTCGCCTGAAGACCACCGACCATGAAACGGTACAGGTCCATATCTTCTGGGTCAAGCCTGCCTCTGATCACTCCACCTACCACTGTATAACAATCAGTAGATGAATGGCGAGAATCAGTTTTCCTACTTTTCTCTTGCATTTTTGTATTCATATTATACCTCATCTCTCTTTTTAGACAGGACAAGCCTCCAGATATTATTATTTACATAATAAACATATTTATCTGTTTCTGGCTTGCTGAAACTTCTATTTATACCTAATTATATAAATATCTGACGCCCATCAGATATCTGGGTAAGATCGGCGTCGTAAAACATATAATATATGCAGGAGAGTTTCGATACTAATGCCCGAGATAACCATAGACGAATCCCTTATCTATATAGAGGGAACCCAGCGTGTGTTCACGGAAGAGGAGACCCTTCAAAGGGTTCAACCCCTGCTCAAGGATATCGGAGTGACCCGTATTGCCAACATCACTGACCTCGACAGGATAGGCATACCTGTATTCTCCAGCATCAGGCCCAGCGCCGCTGAGGGCGCCATCTCCGTATATTCCGGAAAGGGAGCAAATGAGGTGCAAGCGCGCATATCTGCGATCATGGAAAGCTTTGAGAGATGTCTTGCGGAGCGTAGTGGTATAAATAAAGATGTTCAGGAGAGCATAGCCTCAAAAGAGTTCATAGAGACTCCGGAAATTGCCAGTGGAAATTATGATCTTATCGAGCCGCAATCGCTCCTGCCTCCCGAAAAGCCGATGCCTTCTTCCCGTATTGAATGGACCACCGGATGGGACCTGCTGAAAAAAGAAGAGGTTCTGGTACCCTCTAATGCCGTATATCATCCTTACGATGCCCCGGGACTGTCTGTGAAGCTTTTCCGTACCAATACAAATGGTCTGGCGGCTGGTAACACTATTGAGGAGGCTATTTTTCATGGACTGCTGGAAGTCTTAGAAAGGGATGCATTAAGCATTGCTGAGTTCAACCGTTTTCCCGGAAAGGAAATAGTGCTCACTGAAGATGACGGGGAGAACTACAGACTTGCTCAGATGTGCAGAGAGAATGGTATTGACATCAAACTTTGGCTGCTGTTCCATGACACTGATGTCCCTACAGTGGTAACTGCCATGGATGATGTACGGCTGAAGGACCCAGCACTGCTTGTAATGGGTGCGGGTTCACACCTCGACCCTTCCATAGCAGTGAGAAGAGCTATCACCGAAGCTGCACAATCAAGAGTGGTACAGATACATGGCGCCAGAGAAGACACAGAAAGGGAGAAAATTGTTAGGGATATCGGCTATGAGCGCATTAAACGCATGAACAGCTACTGGTATGAGGAAGGAGAAAAAGTGAAACTTGCCGATGTCAAGGACCTGTCCACAGACAGACCTTCCACAAATATTGACGTGTTACTTCAGCAAATAGAAAATGTAACAGAACGTGCGATAGTTGTTGACCTCTCCAGAAATAGTATAAGTGTACCAGTAGTGAGAGTTATCGTGCCCACATTCGAGGTATACACCATTGACCGTGAACGCATAGGTAACAGGATCAAAAAAGCTCCTCGCAGAAAACTCTCTGCTGAGGAGAGGCCCTGGAAGCGGAGAACGAACCATTGATGAGCAACAGGAAAATAGTAGTATTCACAGGCACCAGCATAAGCCACAAAGAGGCAAAGACCCTGCTGGATGCTACATATATGCCACCTATTTCCAGAGGGGACATAGATGATGTGCTTCGCAAGGGATATAGTATTATAGGGATAATTGATGGCATATTCTTTAACAGGGCGGCTGTCGCCCATAAGGAGATACTCCAAGCTCTTGAAGCAGGGGTTAAAGTTGTCGGAGGCGGCAGTATGGGGGCTTTGAGGGCATCTGAACTTGATGTTCATGGTATGATCGGTGTTGGCAGGATATACGAGTGGTACAGAGATGGTGTCATCGAGGATGATGATGAGGTTGCTGTTGCCACGAATCCTGAAACCTTCGAACCGGTATCTGTTCCTATGGTTAACATACGTGAGACATTAAAGGCAGCTTATATGGGAGGTATTATCGACCACGATACATGTATGGAACTCACTGCTATGGCCAAGAGGACACAATATGGGCACAGAAGTTATCTTGGCGTTGTACGGAATGAAATAAAGGCCGGACTATTTTCCGAAGAAGTGGGAAAAAAGCTGCTGGACTATTGCCGTAATCATGAGGCAGATGTAAAAAAAGAAGATGCGATCTTGGTATTGAATAAGATCAAAGAACTCGTAAAATCCTAAGTACTTGTTACTTTTAAATTTTTTAGAAGGTTTCGAGCCTTTTTTTAACACTATTTAAACAGCTTTATGAAACCGAAGAAAACTTTCATATACCAGTCCACTATTGGGCTGTGTATCCTCCATCTATGCAATGAACACTGCCCGTTATGAATGCAGCTCTCTCACTAAGTAAATAGGCGACCAAGTCAGCTACTTCTTCTCTTGTAGCAAGGCGTTTCATAGGGTGTGCAGCTGCCATGTAATCCACAGTTTCCTTGCCAGAATCCATTATTCTAGGAGTTGCAACATAACCAGGAGCAACTGCACATACTCGAATATTGGATTCTGCTAATTCCAAAGCTGCAGAACGAGTTAACCCAATTATACCGTGTTTTGCTGTTGTATAAGCGGCCATCCCAGCCAAGCCGACAAGTCCATTGGCAGATGACATGTTCACAATAGCTCCAGAGCCATTCTTAAGCATCGCTGGTATTTCGTATTTCATGCAATAGAAAACACCAGTGAGATCGGTTTCTATAACATCTCGCCATACTTCGATATCAACGTCCTGAAGCGGAGTGTTAGCTGGTCCTGTAATTCCAGCATTGTTCACAGCAATATCGATCTTTCCGAACCTCTCGATTATGGCGCTCATTGCCATCTGAATAGTATATGGGTCTCGAACATCAGCTTCAATGGAAAAAGTGCGTTTCCCCGATGGATCAATTCTCTTACAGATATCATGAAGTGGCGCGATCCGGCGACTAACAAGCGCAACATAAGCTCCCCCTGCGTAAAGTCTCTCAGCAATAGACTCACCATTCCCAGTTCCTGCTCCGGTTACAATAGCAACTTTCCCTTCGAACTCGTCCCCTATTATTTTAAATTTTTTACTCATGTGACATTCCTCTTTCAGGCATGGATTTGAAGTAATAAATATCTAATTCAAGTAGAGTGAAAGTGACAAACTCTCGTAGTTACCAGGTACTACAGGACCACAGGCAAATTTGATATAAAAGCAAAAAATGTACCATACATTTTCCATACCCTCATAGCCATTAGATCCAATTTACATTAATGGCCCGAATTACATTTATTCATAAGAACAGGTCCAGTGTAGCATTTTTAATAATCTGTTTCTTTTTTTTATCTCCATGTAGACCTTCTGTTGAATCATTGAGTTTAGCATTAGTTTTTGATGGATTAGGTTTCTCAGAGCACATATATTTGTCAAATTCTTTATATGTGTGCTTTTTAGCAAATCGTATTTCTAGTTCATGTTTGATGGATTCTAATTTTTCAGTAACAGACATTAAATCGGAACTAATATCAACAGCAAATCCCCTATTTTCTGAGATCAACTGAACGTTACCTCTTAATAGAGGGTCGTCAATCAAATATTCTGGTGGATTAAGAACAAACAGTTGTCTTTCATGTTTTTCACAAAAACCTACTGTATGCATTGTTCCACCTTTTATTTTAGTTTCAACAACGAAAACGCCTAATGATAATCCACTCTGAATCCTATCACGAGCTACAAAGTAACTACGGTGGATTCTTGTGCCCCAAGAATATTCTGAAACCAAGGCGCCACTATTATCAAGTATTTCAGCAGCAAGTTTTTTGTTTGCAGCAGGATATATACTATCTAGGCCATGTGCTAAGACACCCACTGTTATTCCATTTGATTCTAAAGAGCCTCTATGAGCTGCTGAGTCTATTCCCTCAGCTAGACCACTCACAACCACATATCCCTTTTTTGCAAAATCAAAACCTATCTTTTTCGCAGCAGAAATGCCATAATCGTTTGAATCTCTGGTTCCAATAACAGCAATACATTTTTGATTTAAAGCTTTAATATTTCCCTTGACATGCAATAAGGCAGGAGAATCGGGAATGTATTTTAGAAGCCATGGATATTTTTCACTATCTCTGGAAATTATATGGATGCCATTTTCCTGAGATACATCCAATATCTGATTGGCTTTTACCCATGCATCTTCAACATCATGAATTGTTGGGATTGTTATTCTCCCATATGCAACTCTTGCTTCTTTGATTATTGAAAGCAACTCAGCTGGATTAGCAGTGCTAGATGCATCAGACAATGATAAAATTCTGTCTATTGCTGTTGATCCTATGCCTTTTATATTCTGTAGTGCTAGAATAGGAATCGATTTCATTAATATCCCTTATATGTATGACCGAGCACAATTGCGGCAACAAGTTCCGCACCTGCTTCTTTTAATATAGATCTTCCTGCTTTTAAAGACGTCCCAGTTGTAGCAACATCGTCAAGAAGTAAAACTTGCTTCCCCTTTATGATAGTTTCATTTTCAATAATCAGTGATTCAATTTCCTGCTTCAATTTTTCCGGATCAATCTTACGATATAAGCTTTTCGATTTTTTTGGTACTGTAACCTTCCTTTTAATGCATTCTGTTCCATCTATTATCGGTGATTTGCACAGGCTTTTTGCAATGTTCATCATTCCAGAAGTACAGATTCCTTTTTCACTGTTAGGCATCACACAAATGACATATTCTTCATCTTTAGAGAGGATAGATTGCAACCTTTCAATGAAGTATTGAATGGCATCTTCCTCTTTATTCTTCACTCTCAATATATTTTCTGAAATCTCATCAAAGTTGGGGTTTTGCCCTCCCGCCTTAGAATGATAGGTTTCCAATTTTTGATTTGAGAATATAGATGTTATGTACTGTTCAGGATTAATAAAGATTTTACATCGCATTTTTTCAATGATATTTAGTTCAATATTAAGTTCTTCTTCAGTTACAATTTCATCAGATTTATCTTTAGGAGAATAATAGCTTAAATACTCATTACAATTTGAGCAAAGATTATTAGGCCAGCCTATTTTCATATCTCTCCGTCTGCACAAGTATAAATCTTTGCCATTTGGTCTTTTTTCTCCAGTTTTAAATAAAAAACAACATTTTGGCTTTTCTTGATCCGATGTCATTTTAGACTCCACCACTTTAATTTCTATAAGAGATTAATAAGAAAAAGATATTGATTTTAGTTTGTCAATTTGATATTTCATAAAGGCTACTTTGTAGTTGGAGTAAATAAGTATCTGAGCTAAGTGGAGTGAAAGTAAATTTTGAGATGAAAACTCTGCAGAAATCCCCTATCGATAAGCCTATAATCCTAGCCGACAAAATACATTCCTGTCCTGTTAAATTTTGTTTTGGGAAAACTTGTGTGGTTCAGGAGATCGTTGATAATTCTCAGTGTTCGGAATAACAGCAACATTCAAGTTCTCTACATGATCTAAAAACATAAAGGAGGAATATGAGCTATCTATACCTTGCCGCTGCAATAATATTCGAGATATGCGGGACCACATGCATGAAACTGTCTGAAGGTTTTACAAAAGCATTACCGTCGATATTGATATTTGTGTTCTATGGTATCAGCTTCGTGTCTTTTACCATCGCCCTGAAAAAGATCGATGTAAGTGTTGCCTATGCTATATGGGCTGGTCTTGGAGTGGCGCTTATCTCACTTATTGGATTCATGGGATTCCATGAACCAATGCCACTTGTAAGAATAATGTCCCTTGCACTTATCATAATAGGAGTGGTCGGACTGCATTTAAGCACCAGTATCCATTGATCGCCTGAGAAAATTAGTTTTGTACCTTGCACATCCTATTAAGCATGAACCTTCTTTTTAATGACATCATACATAAAATGGATAATATATACTGCTGACATCACAAGGATGATAGTGGCACCTGAGGGAATGTCCAGAGTATAGGAAAGAATCAGGCCCATTATACTGAATAACGCTCCAAAGAAGATGGATAGGTACATCATATTGCGCAGGTTATGTGTATAATGTGCGCTCAGAC
>NZ_JBFXHJ010000031.1:0-17164 GCF_050177135.1 Methanomethylovorans sp. | reverse complement strand
GGAAGTCAAAAACAAGAAACATGATCGCACTAAAAATAGATTAAAAGCAGGCGCACATGAAATTTGAGGGAATGGACGAGAGATAAAGGATGAAATTTGTGCTAGAAATTCATGTTGTTGTTACTCTGTGCGCCTATTCTGTGCATACGTTATCAAAATATATAAGGATTTTGCATTTTGTCCAAAGTGAATAAAGCGTAGGAAGAGATGGAAATAAATCATTATTATTATGATGAGCATGTGCATAGTGTGCAAGCACATACTGCAAAAAGATAAAAGAGAAGTGAGAACACTCAAATAGATCTTAGAAAAGGCACAGATCATAATTTGAATACTTTTGCTCCCGAAACGGAATACCTCACCAGGCCATCGATGTCTACTTTGCTCTCCTCAGCAAGCAATGAATCACATTCTGATCTGGTCTCGGGTCTTTCCGGCACAGCCGAGCAACATGTTACAGGCCTGACCGATATATTATACGAACCGATCTTTCTTGCAATATCAATTATATCCGCCTTATCAAGAGCTATCAGTGGATGGTAGAGCGGTATGGCAAGCCCGTAAAGTTCAGCATACATGTTTGCAGAGGTCTGAGAAGCTACCTGCCCTAAAGAGGAACCTGTGATGACCCCTGCAGCACCTTCACGCTTCATGATCTCATAGGCAACCCTGTACATGGTCCTTTTGCACAGTACACAGGTCTTGTTGCGGGAGCATTGCTCTACAAAAGCCTTCAGAGAACATCCATGTGGGATCTCATATATTTTGAACGGATGACCGGGAGCCCATTGCTGCAGCACTCTTATACTATCCAGTGCACGCTGCCTGGTAGAATCATCCGCAAAGGGTTCATTACTACAGTATACAGGGATGATCTCAACACCCCTTTTCATCATAAGCCAGGCAGCTACAGGGGAATCGATGCCACCGGATACAAGGGCAACCATTTTCCCCTGGGTGCCCAGCGGAAGACCACCCACACCCCTGGAGTTTTCCGTGAACACATAAGCTTCCTTTTGGCGTACCTCTACAAAAATTTCCTTATCTGGAGTAGTAAGATCCACTAGCGGAGTTTTGCCTGCTGACAGCAAACGCTCCCACACAGCATCTCCGCATTTCAGTCCTACGTCCTGGGAAGAAAAATCATGATTGCCGGTCCTGCGGGCCCTTATGGCAAAGGAATCACCCTCCTCGATGAACCCTGCACCGATATCAGCACATTTTCGCGATATAGCATCAAGATCTGCATCAACAGCAGTTGCAAATGATGCGGACACCACACCAAACACATCAGCTGCCGCATTTGCAGCTGTTTCATCGGAAGTCTTGATAAAGATCCGTCCCCATTCCCGGCTCAGACCTGAATACTCCACACCACGCTGATCAAGCATAGCTGAGATATTCCTCATAAGGACCTTTTCATAGTGGTTCCTGACACCAGGACTCTTAAGCGCCAATTCCCCATATCTGACAATTACTATGTTGTTCATCGTCCCACTGTTCTCTGATGAGTTTGATATAACTAAGCCGTAAAGAAAATTCGATTCTATCCAAATATCAACATGCTTACCGTCTTATGACAAAGCCTGTAAATTCACCTGAAGCCTGTTTCCATTCAACGTCCAGTGAATCCACACGGGACATAGGAGGACCTGCTCTTAGCCTTTGCAAGAGTGTTTCAACAGAGTCCTTAGGCCCTTCGGCCACGACCTGTACGCAACCATCGGGAAGGTTACGGGCATAACCTGCAATACCAAGTTCCTGTGCAGTGTTCTTTGTGAACTGACGGAAAAAGACTCCCTGTACCCTCCCACATACATGGACTTCAGCAAGTACGCGTCCAATATCCATGAAAGGGTATTCAGGAACCATCTTATATGAACTTTGGCCTCGTTGAGAGCATCTTTGCAAGAGGCAGGCCCCGGTATGGCAAACCAGCAACCTCTGCCTGTATGCGGGAATCCAGTTCACCGATTGACATTTCAATGGTCTTCGGGCGATTGGCCTGGGATTCCGCCCTTATGGTCACATTAATTCTGCCGGTCTCGACCTCCTTGTCCCCGATGACCACCACATAAGGCACCCATTCGCGTCCTGCTTCACGTATACGCTTGCCCACAGTATCCTCCCTGTCATCGATATCCACGCGGCAATGCAGCTTCTCCGAAACCTGCTTTGCGAACTCCAGATGCTTCTCAGATACTGGAAGCACCCTTACCTGGGTAGGGGAAAGCCACACCGGAAGCATAGGCACCTCTCCGCGTTCAGCCCTCATGGCCTCTTTTTCCAGTAAACCATAGATGCAGCGCTCGATAGCACCACTTGGAGAGCAGTGAAGAATGGTGGGACGTTTCTCTTCACCAGTGACGTCGACGTATTTTATATCATACCTTTCAGCATTTTCCACATCTATCTGCACTGTGGAAAGAGCACTTGCCTTTGCCAGCGCATCTACAAAGTTGAACTCGAACTTGAGCACGAAATAGAAGAAACGTGTATCCCACATCTCTATAAGTACCGGTTTGTTCACAATGCGGGCAAGGTTGGTGATGAAATCCTTGTTCTCTTCGTAGAAATCTCTTGTGAACCTGATGGCAACCTCAAAATCGTCAACTTTGATACCTACCTGATCCAGAATGCGGATACACATATTGTACTGTTCGTCGAACTGAGCAATAGCCTGATCCATGTCATGGCACAGAGTGTGCATATCAGGCATTGTGAACGCCCTCAGGCGACGCAGGCCCACAAGCTCTCCCCTCTGCTCCTTACGGAAGCTGTAGCGTGTAAGCTCTATCATCTTCAGAGGGAGATTCTTGTAGGACATGGTCATATCATGGTTGATAAGGAACTGGCCAAAACAAGCAGCAAACCTCAGGAAAAGCTGCCTTTTATCAGATTCTATGGAATACTGCCTTGCAGGGAACCTGTCAAGATACTTCTTAAGAGTGGGGTGGTTCATGTCATACATTAAGGGTGTTTCGACTTCCATAGCCCCCACTTTGATGGATTCCTCGACCACGTAGTTCTCCAGCAGGGATTTAATGAGCCGGCCTTTGGGATAATAGCGCATGTTACCGGAATCCGAACCCGGCTCATAATCAGCTATCTCAAGCCTGCGCATAAGCTCAACATGCGGGGGTGCCTTATCGACCTCCCTTTTCTTGGAGATCTCATAATCCACGAACTTGCCCAGGTTCTCATGCCCTTTGAAATCAAAGCCATCCATTTCGTGAAGCTCACCATCAGGAGTAAGGATGCGCCAGTATGATCTGGCAGTGCTCTCAGCTTTCAAAGCTTCGGAAACAACCTCCGGTTTTCCTTCAAGGGCGCAGACAACACTGACACCATCTTTGTTCTCAGGAGATATCGACCTGGACAGCTCGGAAAGAGGATGGCCTTTGCAGCTGATCCTGAATGCTTTGTACCAGCCGAATGGAGCTCTTTTTACAGTATACTTGCCCGATAGTTCTTTTTCCATGGCTGTCAGTACATAAACTGCAACTTTGGGGGAAGAGAGATCTGAACTCAGATGAGCATAAGGATAAAGCATAATGCTTTCAGTTTTTACCTGCCCTGCAACCTTCTCGATCTCAGAGACACCTTTTTGTACCATTTCATCGGGATTTACCTCATCTGCCTTTTCTACGGCAATGAAAACTGTGAGTGCATCCTCCAGCCTGCCAGACTTCATGGGATCTTCGATCTTCTCTGCCACCGGGGTGCTTTTCTTGACCTCATATTCGATATAATCAGAATGGATGAGCAATAGCTGCATGATTTCACCTGCGAAATTACCTGTAGACTTAGATTTAACAATCCTTATAAACCTTTTTAACGGAAAAAACCTGGCTGTACTTCAATACGATCCTGCAGTTATTTCAAACCCGGAAGCTCTGCTTTCTTCTTCTCCCCGTAGACAGGAGTTCCCATATGTACCCTGTAGGCAGCTATCAAAGAAGCAAGAATTATAGGTGCCACAAAAAAACCTGCGATACCCCCTACAAAAGCACCACCCAGGAAAGAGAGCATGATCAACATTGGATGCACACGTGAATGCATGCTCGCAAGATATGGACGAAGGATGAATTCAGGTGGCAGATAAATGACAATAGAAGCCACTACAAAGAAGATCACAGCTGCCTCAAGCCCCATCTGGAAATAGCGGATCACTGCAAGAGCGACAAGCACTGTATAACCAGCGAACAAAGGAATAATAGATGCAATGAAAATGAGGGTTGCAAGGGCCAGGATATGGGAGAAACCAAATATATAAAAGACCACCAGAGAAGTGATGCTGACAAATAAGGCAGCATAGGCATTTCCAATGAACACGCCTTTAAGTATCAGGTCCAGATGCTGTATATATTCCGTAACCCATGGCCTATTATCCACTGGCATGAAGGCCACGATGCCCTTGTAGATCTTGTACCCGTCAGCCAGAAGGAAATAACACACTAATACGGATATCACCAGATTGAGAATGAACATTACAATTGTCTTTGCATAAGATAGAAAACCGAACCCGCTTAAGAGGGGAAGCACAGAAGTGGACATATCCCATATAATCTGACGGATCTGCTCATTGTACTCCGGCGGCACATCTATGGACCTGACAAAATCGAACAGTGAATTAATGAACACATCCTGATTATCGAATATCCAGCCGATAAATCTCACGATCTCAAATATGCCTGAACCTAAGATCAGGACAATAGGCATGACGATGACAAGAGTAGCTATCAGTGCACCAAGCCTTTGATAGCGATGTAACTTGAGATATATGGGCCTTGCTATATATGCAAGGACCAGACCCAGGACTATGCCATCTGCAAGAGGGAGAAAAATAGACGCAAGGGTCAGTGAAAGCAGTATAACGATCAAGACAACAGCTATCTTCATTCTGGAGGATATCAGGAAAGAAATACCATCTAATTGACCTAACTGCATGCGCACACATCTGGTAGTATTTATTTTGAAAATGTTATATAATTAAAATAAAAGTATTAAAGCTTCACCCATCTATAAGTGATCCGGCCTGGTCCATGGTAAATTACGGGGAGCGTATTTTAGAACAACACATGAATCTATGCATTTGCCACATCTTGTACAGGCACTACTGATATACAGGCCCCGCATATCATCGATCTCGATAGCACCTGCTGGACAGAGTCCCTGGCATATACCACACCTTGTACACATGGAGACTCTCATAAGCTGCAATACGACCTGTCTGAATATTTCAGTGGCCTTTTCTCTGTCATCGGCAGTGATCAGCAGGTTACCCGAAGAGAAGAACTTGACAGTTGCATCATCAGCCCTTACAAGCAGCATTCCCATGTTCTCTGCAGTCTTTATCAGACCTATTATGTGCAGTACATCTGCCGCATCCTGAAGAGAGATACCCCCGATGTTGGCTTCAACAGTAAAACCACCACTCGTGCAGGGAGAAACACCGCCTACAGATTCCACACTGAAACTTTCATTGACTATCGGAACATCGTGCTGGATCCCGATCTCTTCTGCAAGCTTGAGCATTTTAGGAGGGAGCTCTTTCCATCTCCATAATCCATGTTCTATGAATGCTTCAGGCAAGCCTTTCTTGCTGCCCCATTCCAGCAGATACGTATGCCAGCGTGCATGAAGGTCAGGGTGCAGCCGGGAAAAGATCTGATATTCAGCAGACAGGGAAGCAGGACACAGATAACAGCCCACTCTTTCGAACCCAAGATCATAAAGAGGATTGTAGTCAAGCTTTTTTCCATATATGTACAGCCATACTTCGATCGCCCTCCAATCGCGGATAGGGAAAATATTGAGCTGTGCAGGCACAAAGGGGTTCTTCTCACTTGCAGAAATGGAAGCCCTGGAAAAAGATTCGTATCTTCTCTTGCCGTCCACAGTAAGGCATACCTGCCCTTCACCTGAAGATTCATCTATAAGCCTGTTGGCAGGTGCCAGCTTGCATACCTTGCAACACCAGCGCATATCCTTGGCAGGAGGACCGAATCTTTCAAGGTTCTTCCAGAAAGCATCCCCTGCAGCTGATTCTTTTAATTCGATCCCCCGGCTGGAACAGAAATTCCGTGCAAATTCCACTGTTTCAGGGAACTCAATGCCTGTGTTCAGAAAAAAAGCCCTGACGTCCCTGCCTTTAAGAGCATTTACTGTCAGATCAAGCACTACAAGGCTATCCTTCCCGCCGCTGAAGGAAACGTGGACAGGCAGGTCCCTGTATTCCCTGCGACTGGCAACGCCCTTGATCACATTGGCAGCGTCCCTGGATATTTTCTCCATGTGACCTGTATTTGCCTTTATTACATCCTGCATGGAAGCAATAAGCGGTTTCAGTGAAACTTTGCTTCCGTCAAGCTTCCTCACCCTTAATACAGCATCTTGTGAGCTTTTAAGGTGTGTATGGTCCGAAAGGGATATGCCAAAACCTATAAGATTACCACACCTTATCAGAACAGTATCTCCCTTTTTTATATCTTCTGTGAAATTTAGGATTTGCTCAGCTTTTACCTTCTTGCCGCTAAGATGGCTGGAAGCCTTCCTTAGAACGATTGTCTTATTAGTAGTATGCTCTGCCAGCACCTTTGCACCTTCAACGGACAGGTCGAAAACATATCCAAGGGACTTCATATCAAAACGCAGTACCCCAAAGTGCAAACCATCAACTATAATTTCATCTGTCCTGTCGTCGCCCGTGGTTTTGTTAAGTAACACTATCCTGTCCCCAATGGGATCACATCCGAAAGCC
This sequence comes from Methanomethylovorans sp., assembly GCF_050177135.1. Classification (NCBI taxonomy): domain Archaea; kingdom Methanobacteriati; phylum Methanobacteriota; class Methanomicrobia; order Methanosarcinales; family Methanosarcinaceae; genus Methanomethylovorans; species Methanomethylovorans sp. Next base: position 10,401 of record NZ_JBFXHJ010000031.1, on the reverse strand, counting down.
GATAACAAAAGATCGCTGATCAGTTCCTTTTCATAGGGTGAACAGAACCTTATGTCTCCGGGAGGCGACAGATCAAGATGGATGCCCTGCGCCTTGCAGATATCACACACGGACCTTAACAGAGGTACATTGCAATGCGTACACCAGAAAATATGATGCTGCAGATCACCACCATGCTGTTTCCATGATCTCAAAGGTCTTGATCGGACCTGCGAACGAACACTTTTTCCAGTATGATGCTGTCCTTTAGCTGTCGAATATTTATTTTCGGGTCTCATTGTGGTCCAGTTAAAAAAAATGAATGACCGTGATCATGCGGTCATTTTTTACCAAGGTAATCGTTGATGGTCTGAGCCGCCAGTTTTCCTGCACCCATGGCACTTATCACAGTTGCAGCACCGGTTACCACGTCACCACCTGCACATACACCGGGAAGGGAGCTCATACCTGAATCATCAACAACGATAGTGCCTTTTGAAGTAGACTCCAGGCCATCGGACCCGGAGAATATGATCGGGTTAGGAGATGTGCCTATAGCGATTATCACAGTATCGGCTTCGATCTGATGTTCTGAACCTTTCACAGACACAGGTCTTCTGCGACCTGAAGCATCAGGTTCACCAAGCTCCATCCTGATGCATTCCACGCTTTTGACATTCATTTTATCGTCGCCCAGAATGCGAACTGGATTGGTGAGCAATCTGAAGATAATGCCTTCTTCTTTAGCATTCTCCACTTCTTCCCTACGGGCTGGCAGTTCATCCTCACTGCGGCGGTATACGATGCTAACCTCATCAGCACTTAGCCTCAGGGCACACCTTGCAGCATCCATTGCCACGTTTCCTCCGCCAACAACTATGACCTTCTTACCTCGCTTTATAGGAGTATCATAATCAGGGAAAAGGAAAGCCTTCATAAGGTTCACACGGGTCAGGAACTCGTTGGCTGAATATACTCCATTGAGGTTCTCCCCTTCGATACCCATGAAATTAGGAAGTCCTGCACCTGTTCCTAAAAATACTGCATCGAACTCATCCCTCAGTTCATCCAGCGTTTTGATCTTGCCGATGACGTAATCCACCTTTATGTCAACACCAAGCTGCTTTATATAGCCTACTTCCTGCCGGACAATAGCCTTTGGCAGGCGGAACTCAGGGATGCCGTAGGTAAGTACTCCTCCCGGTTCATGAAGTGATTCAAAGATCGTCACAGAATGCCCTGCCTTCGCAAGATCAGCAGCTGCTGTAAGCCCTGCCGGGCCGGAACCCACCACAGCCACGTTTTTGCCTGTGGACTTCACTTTATGCGGTGCTGCGACACCTCGGGTACTCTCATGATCTGCAGCAAAACGTTCAAGGCGGCCAATGGCTATAGGTTGGCCTTTCTTTGCAAGCACACAGTACTGTTCACATTGTACTTCCTGGGGGCAGACACGTCCACATACCGCAGGAAGGGCGTTCGTTAGCTTTATGGTCCTGATGGCCTCATCGAAATCCCTTTCAGTGATAGAGGCAATGAAAGAAGGAATGTCGATGTTCACAGGACAGCCTTGAACACATTTTGGGTCCTTGCATTGCAGGCAGCGTGCGGCCTCGGCAACAGCCTGTTCTTCAGTATAACCCAGCGCCACCTCATTGAAGTTCCTGCGCCTTTCTTCCGGGTCCTGTAATGGCATGGGCTGTCTTTCTGCCATTACTGTCCACCTCCGCAGGTACATTCATGCTTCTTGATGGAAATGCCCTCTTCATCTCTGTAAACTGCAAGGCGGCTCATGAGCAAATTGAAATCTACCTTATGGGCATCGAACTCAGGCCCGTCCACACAGGCAAACTTGGTTTTACCGTCAACAGAAACACGGCAACCTCCACACATGCCCGTACCATCGATCATTATGGGATTTAAACTTACAATGGTATGGATCCCGAAAGGCTTTGTCACCCCTGCCACTGCCCTCATCATTATGGGCGGTCCGATGGCCACTACCCGATCCACATGTTCTCCATTTTGTAGCAGTTTCTGGAGCACATCGGTTACAAAACCATGATGGCCTTTGGTACCGTCATCGGTACATATAAGTAATTCATCACTCACAGCCCGCATCTCTTCTTCAAGGATCAGCAAATTTTCGCTCCGGGCACCTATGATGGTCATTACTTTATTACCTGCGGCCTTGTAGGCCTTCGCCTGGGGATAAGCAGGGGCCACGCCCACTCCCCCTCCCACCATCACAACAGTGCCGAGCTTTTCGATCTCAGAAGGAGTACCCAGCGGCCCTACGAAATCCTGAAGCTCGTCCTGAGCATTCAGTGTGGCCAGTTGTTTGGTCGTCTTTCCCATCTCCTGGAAAATAATGGTCACAGAACCTTCTTCAACATTATAATCTGCAATTGTGAGAGGGATCCTTTCACTTTGCTCATCGATCCTGATTATCACGAACTGCCCGGGCTTTGCAGCTCTTGCCACATCGGGTGCGAACACCTTCATCAGATGCACCTGGTGTACCATATCCCGTTTCTCAATTATCCTGTATGACATTTGATCACGTTTCAAACTGGATTGGAGGATTATGGTGCATAGGATAATATTAATAGTACTTAAGAATTCAGTTGAGACTTAGTAAAAATTAGATGTATCATATATAAGTAGAAAAGACGAGATTTTTATTATCAGTTCATAACAGACTATATCACACTTTGGGAGTCAATATGTATACATTGGTAATGATATTTACCACATCAGTATTTTCTCCGAGCCAATTGAGAGCAGTTCCATTAGGATTTGCTGCGTTGATGTCTCCTGTAAGCACAAAGAAAGTGGTATTTTTATGCTCATGCACAATGTTGTCCAATTCCTGCTGACTATACCCAGACCCTTGTAGATAGGTCCCATCAGTAGAATTATCATAATAGAAACTAAGTGGCTTTGAGATGTAACCTGGAAGTGGCACGATTGCATCTCCCTGCCGGGTAATGGTAGTAATATAAGATGCCACATTCCTCCAATCTTCTTTTTGAGGAGAAGGATAGTAGTTTACAATGGAACTCAGAGCACTTAAAAAGAAAATAGATACAAATGCGATCGTCAGAACTTGCTGCTTTTTCTCTGAGAACTTCCTGTTACTTTTTGGTACAGTGTTCACAGAGAATATGAAACTGGAAGTCGCAGTCAAACCACGTGAAATTATAAGCAGATAAGCAGGCAGGATGAATAGAAGGTACCTGGGATGAAAGGGCATTATGTCTGACAGATAATAACTGACTATAACTGGAAGAACGAACCACGAACAAAGCAAAACGGCCTGCCTGCGATTAGATAGGATAACCGCTATGATACCTAAAACAAAAAAAGTCAGATAAAGAAGAGACGGGGATGGGGAAAGCGTAAGATGGGACAACAAGCTTGCAATAAAATAAGTCTGATCTATACCCCATGTCACATCCCCACCTACCCGTGAAGCTGCCTGTTCGAAAAATACCTGAATGCGGGGAATAATAAGAACTATGATGGAAGCTACACTGATAAAAAAAACCTTTATCTGCGGTAAGACCTCCGAGCTGAAATGCAGTTTTCTGCCTTCATGAGAAAACAAGAGAATTGTGAAAAATAGTATTTCTACGGGAAATATGAAAAAGCCAAAATAATGAGTATAAATGTTCAGCACTGTGAAAACAATGAACAAAAACCAGAAACTATTGCGCTTATCCTCAATGGCCGCATAAAAAAAGAAAATAGAACCAAGGGTCAGAAATACCATCATTGAGTACATCCTTGCCTCCTGAGAATAGTAGATATGCGACAAGGAGATAGAAAGCAAAAAAGAACTGATAAGACCTTCTTTTACGGTGAACAGACGTGTTCCAAGCATATAGAGTAGTGGAATAGCAACTATCCCGAACACCATGGATGGAAAACGTAATAGTGCTTCCGATTTTCCTGCAAACAGGAAAAAATGGACAACAAAGTAGTAAAGTGGGGGATGGACATCGTTCTTTGTTGCCTCATAGATTCCAAACAGGGTATCAGATGACAAAAAATAAGTGGTTGCTTCATCAAGCCATACTGACTCTGTTCCAAGCTGATAGATCCGTAAAAAAGCACCTATAAAAGTTATTGCTAATATCAGCTGTATTTCTCTGACCGATCTTATAATGCTTATATATCGGGATATTTTACCCTTAACTTTAGAATTCAGATCCATAGCTGAAACTTTATCAGATGATAGCTGCTTTTGAACCGACATATAATGACCCTATTCCCAGAATTATAAAGTGATCGCTCCATATATTAAACATCGGAATTGTCGTAATGAACCAACATTGACCATGATATAATTTAAGATACGTTGGCAGTCAACAGTTTCTGATGCCATATCAAATGCTTCGGACTTATTTAATATTATAGGATTTAATATTAAAAGGATATTCCTGATAAAGATCATAAAGATGAATAAATTATCTTATGCAGAGAATATTGGTAACTGATATATATTAATAAGCTTTTTTAGTATATAATTCTGGATCAGACAACTAAAAAATTAACTTTGATCGATCTAAATGCAACTAATCTGGCCTGGAATATCGGCCAACCAATAGAAAATATACTTTAAAAAAGGAGATGAAAACATTAAATCGCTCATCCTTGCCGGTGGATCTGGAACACGGTTATGGCCATTAAGCAGAAAGCATAATCCTAAACAATTCCTGAAACTTGAAGATACCTCTTTTTTCCAGAACACCTTAATGCGCTGTCTGGAGGTTTCTGATATATCAGAGGTCTTCGTTGTGACAAACGATTCACAGCGATTCTTTGTTACCGGTCAGGCTAAAGAGCTGGGATATGACCTGCCTTCCAGGAACGTACTGATAGAACCAGAACCAAAGAACACACTTCCTGCAATTGGTTTCGGCATGCGGGAGATCGTAAAAAGGTTCGGAAAATCCATCGTGGGAGTTTTTTCCTCCGATCATGTACTTGACATACGTGCGATGGAGACCATCAAAGGCGCACAAACGCTTGCAATGGAACATCTGGTCACTTTTGGCATAGTGCCTACATCACCACATACAGGCTATGGGTACATTAAACCAGCTGAAAAGGTCGGCACTGGCTACAAGGTAGCCGAGTTCAGAGAAAAACCAAATCATGATGATGCATTGAAGTATCTGAAAGAAGGATGTCTGTGGAACAGTGGGATGTTCCTTTTTGACACTGATGTATTCTTCAGAGAATTGCAGGAGCATGAGAAAACCTTTTCCAAGGCTTTTGACCCGGAAATAGATCCGGATGCCAGCATTGAAGAGATATACGGGAAAGTAAGGACAATATCCATCGATTATGGAATTATGGAAAAGTCCAGGAATGTTGTGGTAGTGCGCCTGGAACATAAATGGAGCGACCTCGGGAATTTTAATGCAATATACGAGGAGTCAGAAAAGGATGATAATGGAAATGTGATCTATGAATGCGAGGACATTCTGATCAATTCCAGAAATAATCTCGTTTACTCAAAATGTGATAAGCTTGTGGCCCTCATAGATGTGGAAAACATGGCAGTTGTCGATACGCCGGATGCCTTGCTGGTATGCCCTAGAAAGAGCAGCCAGAAAGTGAAGCAGGTAGCTGATACTTTACACAGTAAAAACGATGAAAGGGCTTATCTGCAGCAGACAGTATATAGGCCATGGGGCTCCTATACCGTTATGGAGAAATCCGACAAACATAAGATAAAGAACATAACAGTGGAGCCAAAAAAGAAGCTGAGCCTGCAGCTCCATTATCACCGCAGTGAACACTGGATAGTTGTCAAGGGGATGGCAACTGTACAGATAAATGATGAGATCTTTTTCCTGAGGCAGGGAGAAAGTACTTTCATCAGAGCCGGCATGCGGCATAGGCTTTCAAATGAAGGGAAATTGCCTCTGGAACTTATAGAAGTACAGCTTGGAGAATGTGTGGACGAGGATGACATCGTGCGTTTTGATGACGATTATGGAAGAGCATGAAGCGATCCATATAGCGTATAAAATATAGATGATGAAATTGATTTCTCAAAGAAAGTGCTAGCAAAACCACATCGTAAAAAGGATATATGGAATATATATGAAAGTGATCATACCCGCCGCAGGTACGGGAACACGCTTGTTCCCTCACACACATACCAAGCCAAAACCTATGGTATACATTGCAGGAAAACCGATCATAGGACATATCCTGGACAGGATGATAGACCTTGGACCAGAAGAGATCATACTTGTTGTTGGCTACTATAAAGATCAGTTGATGTCCTATGTCAATGAACATTATCAGGAAACATTTAACATCAGGTATGTGGAGCAGGAAAAAAGACTTGGCCTTGGGCACTCAGTATACATAACACGCGAGTATGTTGAAGGTTCTGATGTTATGATAGCTCTCGGCGATATGATCTTTAAAACCGGATATATCGATTTCTATAAAAAACATGCTGATAACAAAAAATGCGCAGGTTCGATTGGAGTAAAGGAAGTTGACGAACCTAGAAAATACGGAATTGTTGAAATCGAACACACTTCTTCCTGTATCAGGAAACTTGAGGAAAAACCGGAAAGACCGGCATCAAATCTGGGAATTGCGGGAGTATACTTCATAAAAGATACCTATATGTTGTTTAATATTCTGGAACAAATGATAAACAACGGAAAAACAACACGTGGAGAATATCAACTGACAGATGCGCTGCAGGAAATGATACAAAGGGGACTGAAACTGAAGACATTTGAAGTTTCAAGCTGGTACGATTGTGGTCATGCAAGATCTCTCCTTGAAACAAATCAGGTGCTTCTGAATGAAAAAGAGAATATAGATAGTACCTATGAAAATGAGAATTCTATGATAATACACCCCGTTGCAATTGGCAAAAAAGTAAAGATAATTAATTCTGTTGTGGGTCCACATACATCCATAGCAGAAGGAACCATAATTAAGAACTCCATTATATCGAACAGTGTTATCGGCTCAAGAACGGAAATATCAAATATGAACCTGCAATCATCGATAGTAGGTGACGATGCAAATGTCGTCGGCAAACACAATTCTTTAAATATAGGAGACTGCTCTTCAATAGAGTTTTAAAATGTGAGACCATGAGATCAATAGTAACCGGCGGCGCAGGTTTTTTAGGGTCACATCTGTGTGACCTCCTACTCAAGAACGGACACTATGTTATATGTATTGACAATCTTGTAACAGGTAACACCAGAAATATCGACCACATAACCTCAGATAGATTCACATATTTGAAACATGATGTCACTAAGCCCATATATTTTGGAGATAAGATAGATTATATATTCCATTTAGCAAGTCCTGCTTCTCCTGTGGACTACCTTGAATTACCAATACAGACCCTCAAAGTTGGGGCTCTTGGCACGTATAACATGCTGGGTCTTGCAAAAGAGCAGGGTGCAAGGTTCTTACTTGCATCTACATCTGAGGTCTATGGGGACCCCCTTGTTAATCCGCAACCTGAAAGTTACTGGGGAAATGTTAACCCTATTGGACCCAGGGGAGTATATGATGAGGCAAAAAGATATGCTGAGGCTATCACAATGGCATATCACAATCATCACAGAGTGGATACAAGGATTGCTCGCATATTCAATACATACGGACCCAGAATGAGAGCCGGTGACGGAAGAGTAGTACCTAATTTCATTAATCAGGCACTGAAAAATGAAGATATCACTGTTTATGGTGATGGGTCACAAACACGTTCATTCTGTTATGTTTCAGACCTGATCGAAGGATTATACAGATTGATGATAGCGGACTTTAATGAACCCGTGAATATCGGCAATCCCGCAGAACTTTCTATTTTAGGATTTGCAAATGAAATTATAAAAATTACCAACAGCAGTTCAACAATTGTCTATAGGAATTTGCCAATAGACGATCCTAAAATAAGAAGACCGGACATCAGCAGAGCTAAAGAATTGTTGAACTGGGAACCAAAGGTTGATCTGAGAAGCGGGTTGGAAAAAACAATTCAATATTTTAGAAACGATTTTGATTAAACATTTCTTTTCTTAGTAATCATTAAAGATTTAATACAATTGATTACAATAGTGATAATGGGACCCTCCAGACAAGTATACCGTATAATAAGGTCGGAATATGTTTTTAAATGATATCTACTCCAGAATCCTGAGTGTGAGGGAAGTCCAGCGTCAAACCATAGCTTCTTTTTTGAGCCAAATTTCAGTTACATTTGCTGGGTTCCTCAGTACAATGTATTTTGCACATACCGTAGGCTCAGGCGTTTTAGGTGCATATTTCCTTTTTTTAGCGTATTATGGGATAATAAACACAGTCAGTGACGGGGGGTTTGGAGGAGCTGTATCCAAACGTATCAGTGAAGGTGAACAACAGAATGAATATTTCAGTGCCTTTTTTGTAGTACGCTTTTTTTTCTTAGCAATAGTCATTCTATTTTTAGTAATCTCCCGCGACTATTTCATTGATTTTGATAAAGCGAATTTGTTTAACTGGCTTTTACTGGCATTGATAGTTTCATTAATTCATGGATCTGTAATCAACGGAATTGCAGGAACTGGAAAAATGGGAATATATGCAGCTGGGGCTTTTATAAACAACATATCCAGAATAATAATTCAAGTAGTCGGAGTGTTTTTTGGATACGGTGTGGCAGGATTAATAGGAGGATTTGTTGCAGGCTTGCTTATTGCTGTAATAATGGAGTTGCGCTTTTTTGATCTGCGATTTGTTAAGTATAAATGGTCCCATGTTAAAAGTCTTTTAAGTTTCTCTTTCTGGCTTTTTTTAACTTCTTCTGGAGTTATTCTTTATTCTTACGTAGATAGTGTTATGATTGGATACTATCTCAGCAACTCTGAAGTAGGTGTTTATAGAGTGGTGTTCCAGTTTACGTCTATAGCGATTATAACAACAACTGCAATACGTGCAACTTTGTGGCCAAAAATAAGTAGATGGGACAAAATCGGTGAAATGGAACTAATCGAGAAATCAATCTCAAAAGCATTTACCTATTCACTGATAATAGCTATGCCGGTGTTTGCTGGAGGGATAGTGCTTGGTGAAAAGTTACTTTATTTTTGTTACGGTAGTGAATTTGAAAGTGGATACCTGACACTTGTAATTCTGCTTTTTGTACAAATAATAAATGTTTCCCAATTTTTTTACACAATGTACCTTAGTGCTCTCGATCGTCAAATCGATTCTTTTAAAGTAACAGCTGTTGCAACCATTGCGAATGTTGCCTTGAATGCGATATTAATACCATTTATTGGTATTGAAGGAGCTGCTGTTGCAACTTTGGTTACTATGGGATTAAATGCGATACTGGCAAAAAAATTATTGTCTAAAATTATAACAATAAGAATTGAACGTGATAGTTTGCTGAATATTTTGAAAGCAGCTTCTATTATGACTTTATTTGTGGCAGGCTACCGCGTGATCTTACCCTTATCCAACGTCTGGTTGACATTGATCCCGGTAGTTGTGGGCGGATCGATGTACGGGATCCTATTATTGAAATTTGATAAGAAGATATGTGATGAATTAAAAGAGATATTTACTCAAACAAGTGTGCCATGGCCAAGCTGGTTGTAATTTAAAGAATATGTTAATTAATGGATTTGATTTTTCATCCATTAAGATTTACTAAAGCAGTGACTGGAGTTGCATCAACTTTATCAAGAATCCATGGATAGAGATGCAAGACAAAATTCTTCCCCGGTAATCCCGGATTTGAGAGATCAGCGTCTTCAAGTAACATAATGGGGAATTTATTACATAAAAAAGCTCGATGTGACACATGACCTTCTTCTCTATGAGAGGGATTTGAGATAGAAATAGTATCAAGCCCAACTACTTTCAAAAGGGGACATGTTTCCCGCAGATAATCTGGTACTTCCAAGCTTATCCATGGATGGGATGTTGCATACATTTCAGGTTGGGTTTGTCTGTATTTGAAAAAACCAGTTCTGATCAGCAGTGCCTCAACATTAGATATTTGCTCAGCAAATGGTTCCAGGTCTTCTTCGCTGATATATGAACCTGGTTCTTTTGGAACATTTATACAAATAGCGGGTGAATAGATATTTTCAAGCTTTAGAATGTCGGTCACTGATTGGCCTTTATCGCAGAAATGCAGTGGAACATCAATATGTGTACCAGAGTGATTCCCGAAAGAAAACATGCTTGTGTTTGCTGAGCTGTTATTTGCAATAGATCTGACCTGGCTGAATGCTACATTAGGGGAGCCGGGATACAATGGGATGTCCTTATTCAGAGCATATGAGATAGGTATCAGCAATACAATCCCTCCAGATATGACCTCAATTCTTCCAGATCAGAGACCACAATTTCAACATCCTTTTTCTC
>NZ_JBFXHJ010000030.1:0-18033 GCF_050177135.1 Methanomethylovorans sp. | reverse complement strand
CACCGTCTACAGAACAGATCATCACGGCACCATAACAGTCACAACCGATGGCTTAACCTACACAGTGATCACTGAAAGGCCCCTTTCGGATCAGAACAGCATAAAGAATGCGAGCTCTTCACTTTTTCCTGTCATTAAAGCGGGAAAGTGAGGTCAAATACATACATCCTTCTTTAATGAAAGCAATGGAAAGACCTCTGACTTACCGGAGAGACTGAATTGAACTTCAAGGCTACCCTGGACAGGATTGAAAACGGAATTGCAGTGTTACTTATCAGGCCTGAAAGAACCACTCAGATAAAGATCCCTCTCTTCTTTTTGCCTGAAGGTAGCGAGGAAGGCGATATCCTGAACATTGGCATTACAAAGGATATGCCGGAAACCGAGAATGCAAAAGCAAGGGCTTCCACACTACTTAATAATCTCAAGAGCAAGAATTAAAGGTTGGGTGCCAGTTCAGGTAAGATCGATCCTAGGTGGTATATGATCCTGAACAGGATGCACACTCTCTAAGGTTCAAATATGGTATATATTCTTTTTCATTTTGTTCATGTTTAAAAATTTGAATATTTCTAGTTTTTGAGGATGTAACTGGTATATGATACTTTTCAGAAAATATGGTAATGTGCATTTTTACAGTCATGGTACTCCAGCGATCGATGCTTCAGGCAAAAATATTTTCTGCATATTTCATGTTAACGACCCATTAATAAAGGCTAATTTTTTAATAACCCGTGGAAAGGAAGCAACAGCAGTATCAGCAAGATGCTAAAAAATGCACGCCAGTTCAGATTAAAGAGGGTGGGTGGTACTTATAAGGGACAAACTGAACTGGCAGTCTTAACTTAAACGAAAGTTACATATATCTTTTTTCATTTTGTTTCGACTTTAACACAGTCTGAAGCCTGAAGGACTTATTGAGCATAAATGCGATTCTTCAAAACAGCAGTGCATAAAATATATATCCTGCAAGATGAATCAATTGTGTTGAAGGTGTTGTGAATGAGTGGTACTACGAACGGATCTGTTCCTTTTTCCCCTGTGAAGTTCCTGTATGGCCTGTATGATAAGTATTCTGAAAGAATAAAAAAGCAAAAGAAGCTGTTAAGACGAAAATGGATCTCAGGTGCTAGACTTGAATCAAAGGACATGCTGGGAAACAGGCCTTCCTATAAATATCGTCCACGTGATGAAGACGAGATCCTAAGGAACATGTTACTTGAAGAGAAGAGCATATTGGTCAGAGGAAATGCCCTTGCCGGTAAAACCAGAACTACTTTTGAAGTGCTCAAAAGCATGGGTTCCCTGGTCGATGTGATAATTCCGCTCCCGGAGGATATTGATTCCGGAGATTATCCTTTTGCAGATAATTATGGGATGAATACTGAAATTGTTATTCTGGATGACCTTGACAGGTTTGTTGAAATGAGCAACTTTGCGAAAATGATAGAAGTGATCAAAGCTAAGCATTTCCTCATCATTGCAACTTGCCAGAGCGGTGAAAAGTTCGAACTCGTGAACAAAAAAATTGACATCTGTACTGTTTTTGGCAAAAATATAGTTGATATTGGTCTGATCTCCAAAGGTGAAGCTCAGAGAACAGCCGAAAGAGAAGATATCAAGTGGGAAGACACCGAGTTTGATGGAGCCATTGGTTCTGTTTTCATGAGATTGCATGAAATGAGAAGAAGATATGATGCTCTTATGGAAAGGGAAAAAGAAATATTACAAATAATAAAGAAACTGCATATGTGTGGCATATATGAGGGGGATCATCTATTCCCTTATGCACTGATAGAAACAGTCTATATTAAGGATCACCCTGATACTGAATTAGATTGGGTACGTGTGCTTGGGCCATTAACGAGCAGTGAATTAATACTTGTATCTGAGGAAAAAAAGATCCATGTTGAAGAGGTATATCTGGAAAAGATAGTCCAACTCAATGAACCGGCATCGAAACTCTCTGTTCTTAACGAGATGTTCGACACATTTTCTCATAATTCCGCTGTCCTCATAGGAATAGGCAACAAAGCATCCTCATATTCCCTCGTCAGGGTCCAAAAAGCCGAGTATGCAAAAGTTGCTGTCAAAGCATATGAGGAAGCACTTCAGTTAATGATTGCCGACGAATCTCCAATACAATATGCAATGGTCCAGCACAGTCTTGGGATCGCATACAGAGATCTGGCAAGTATGGAAGATAGGGAACATTACCTTGAAAAAGCCATCAGTGCACATGAGGAAGCACTCAAAGTATACACCTTTGAGGAATTCCCTATGGACCATGCAATAACCTGGGACAATATAGGACTTGCATATAGTGATCTGGCATCTGTGAAAGAGAGAAAAAATAATCTCAAAAAAGCGGTCGAAGCATATGAGGCAGAGATCAAAGTAGAGATCCTTAAAGAATTCCCGATGCAATATGCGATGGCCCAGAAGAATCTAGGGATGGCATACACCTGTATGGCAGATATGGAAGATATGGATGTAAATCTCGAAAAAGCAGCAAGGTCATATGGAGAAGCACTTGAGATATTTGAAAATCTAAAACTTTCCCATCATGCAGAAAAAGTAAAGAACGAGCTTGCTATCATATTCAGAGAACTGCGACAAGAAGACTAAATCAGGATAATATGATCGTTGGAACATGGGCTGGAATATCATATGCAATCCATAGCAGGTGACAAGACTTCTACCACCTGTCAGAAGACTGAAAGACGTTATGATTTAGACTGGATACGCATTTTTGGAATGCTAATTATCTTTTTTTATCATTGTGGCAGATTCTTCAATCTGGAAGACTGGCATGTGAAGAACAACACACTTTCTCCTGGTATCTCTATAATACTCTCGGTCCTTGAAATTTGGATGATGCCTCTCTTCTTTATGATCTCAGCTATGTCGTCTTACTATTCGCTCACCAAAAGGTCTCCAAAGCAATACATACTTGAGAGGTTTAAAAGGCTCATAGTACCTTTTATATTCGGTACTTTTGTGATCATAGTGCCTGTGCAGGTCTATATTGAACGTGCTTCTCACGGTCATTTTGAGGGTTCTTTCATCGATTTTTATCCCCACTATTTTGATGGGCTGTATGCATTAGGAGGAAATTTTGCCTGGATGGGACTTCATCTATGGTATCTGGAGTTCCTTTTCATGTTTTCCATGCTGACACTTCCATTATTTGTGGTTGCAATAAAGAAAAAAAGTTCCTTCCTTGTTATTCATGCAGTTTCCGTGTTCAGAAAACCAGGGTCTATTTTCCTGCTGGCTATACCTCTCATCCTGATGGAAATTTTTGTCGGACAATACAGAGATAGCATTGGTCTCCAAGCATTTGGAGGCTGGAGCCTGCTGACCTATCTGGTCTTTTTCATAACAGGATACTTCGTATCACTGGATGCGGGGTTCAAGGATACAATTGAAAAACATAGGGTTTCAGCTACATTGTTAGCTTTCGGGATCACCGTGATGTTGATACTGAATTATTTGTACAACATCGGGTCCATAGACAAATATGAGGATGTATTAACTGCAGCTGCTTCATGGTGCTGGCTTCTGGTAATATTTGGTTTTGGAAGCAGACTTTTATCTTTTGATCACTCTATTCTTAAATATGCCAATGAGGCAGTTCTCCCATTCTACATACTTCATCAGACGGTCATTGTGATCTTCGGATTCTGGATAATGGATTGGGAACTCGGGGTTGCATCGAAATACCTTTTGCTAAGTTTAAGCTCATTTGTGACAATAATGCTGGTATATGAATTCCTGATCAGAAGGATCAATGTGACGCGTGTTCTATTCGGTATGAAATAATCATTCATCCTTAGTGACATCTTCAAAGGAGGTACTTGAAGCTGATTTCAGGGAAATGGTATTTACAGCAACAGCTGACCTTACATTGGCAGATGGTGTGCTCGCAAAGGGAGAAAAAGATATCCTTGCGAAAATCCAGGAATTTTTGGAAGTCCCGGAGGACAAAGCGGTCACCATCATTGAAGTTATGCTGATAAAGAACAGAGGCTGAATCAGCAATTATTTTTAACTTCCTAAATGAGGACAGGCTTAAGCCTGTCTACACACTTCTTCCGTACGTAATTCAATGCGCCAACAGCACTTCTTTTTCTCCTTGATCTATGAGGCATCAGGAGAATATATCTCTTTAACCCTTCCTACACGGCCATCTTGCAATTGCACCTTTATCCCATGTGGATGAATTGCAGAGTTGGTCAAAATCCTCTTCACTACACCGCTTGTGATCTTCCCAGTGGCCTGATCTTGTTTCAGAACGATTCCCACGTTCAAACCTATCTTTATATTTTTTCTGTTATTGCCTGCGTTCATGGAACAAGTAAATTCTTCATTCTATAAGCATGTTCTTTCATAAATTGCCCTGATATATGGATCGAACCTATGAAAACAGGAATAGCTTCCGAATGAACCGAAATAGTAAATTCAAAATCTCTTTATTTTATGTATACATCATATAGGTATATATATTTAGAAGCGATTAATATATTATCAGCAGCATGCTTATATACCATGTGCGTGTTCATACGTCTAGAGTTCGAGTGTTTGTCGATTTAATAAAAGGATTATCTCATTCTTGTGTTCTTCTTTTAGTTTATTGATGTCACAACAAAGAGTTGGTCGTATCAAAAAGTTGAGGTCTGATCAGGATCAGATCGAACCTGTCATGCGAAAATTCTCCATCTCAGTTTTTGCTGAGGCGAACTACCTAAATAAAGGAAATTAAATATGAGATTCGATAATAGAGGCGGAAGCGGTAGAAGTGGTGGAAGCGGTGGCTTCAGACCAAGCGGTCCGAGAGAAATGCATAAAGCAACTTGTTCAGATTGTAAACAGGAAACAGAAGTACCTTTCGTACCATCCGGTGACAGGCCAGTTTACTGCAGAGAATGCTATCAGAAGCATAGACCAGCCAGATATTAGATCTGTAACCAACAGATACCTAATTCTATAAGTTCACGCAAAGGCAGATATATGAACATATTTCTGCCTGATGAATTTTTTATATTTTTCCTAATACTACGAAATCGCATAATGTGATTTTCTAAAGTAAGCTAAGGAGCTACAGAGATGACAAGTGAAAGCGTAATATGTCCAAGTTGTGGAACTCAGATTTTAGCTACGGTACCTTTAGGACAGCAGATAATATGCGTTTCATTGAAACAGGGAAATCCTGCTGCTTTCGGAGCAAAATACAGATCCGCATCCAGATGTACTAACTGCAAGAAAAGCTTTAACTCCTACACCAATAATAAGCATGAATGCTTAATAAGTTAATTTGAAAAGTTTATTTTGAATATGGCTTACATACTGACCTCCTTTTGATCATTCTTAATACTATTTTCTCATTGGTAAATTGCAGCCCTTACTTAATTAGTGATAATTTCTCTCTTTCATTATAGCATCAGCAAGAAAAGGAATCTGGCATATTTGCCGGAAAGCTTTTTCTGAGCTATCTGATGTCACGCAATATTTTTAAGAAACCTTAGACTTCTGTATCCTATGTTGGAAGGCAAGAAAGGACATCTGGCCATACTTCTTGGGTGTGTTCTCTATGGGACAACCGGTATATTCCTGGCCCACATACACGAAATTGCCATTCCCTCTATGATCTTCTATAGATTGTTCTTCGGTGTTGTGCTGATACTTCTGGTTATTCTTATCACCGGAAATATATCACAGATCAGGCTGAGGAAAAAAAAGAAATTACTGGCACTGCAGGGAATTATCACTGTAGTGAACATGTTCTTCTATTTCTATTGTGTTAAAACCACATGTTTTTCTATTGCCATATTGCTTGAATATACGTCACCCATCTATGTTATGATAGCCTCGCCTTTCGTACTGAAAGAAAAGATTACCAGAAAAAGCATCTGTTCCATGGCCATAGCTATTACAGGTATAATTCTTGTGATAAGACCCGAAGGCGGATTTTCAGGATTTCAGACAGATCCGGTTTACCTGACAGGAATCCTTGCAGGCATGATCTCGGGCCTCCTTGCAGCTATCCTGATCATGAACATAAGGCTCATGAAAGATGAATCTCCGCAGATGGGGATAGCTTTCTGGTCCATGGGGATCAGTTGCTTGCTTATGACGCCATTTGCATTCAGTACTCCCTGGAACATATTAGTGGAAAATATCAATGTGCTTGCATCTTTTGGAGCTGTGTCCGTAGGAATGGGTGCCTTCCTTACCATAATAGGATTCTCTCAAGTGGAAGCACAAACAGGGTCCCTTCTTTCATTGATAGAACCTGTGAGTGGTGTCCTGTTTGATGTTGCATTGCTGGGTGTCCAACTTGGAACTAACGTATTCATAGGCTGTGTTCTGGTACTGATCTCTGCTTTCATGGTGAGTGTGAAAGATCCGGGAATAAAAGAAAAAGAATTTATGCTAGGATACCAGCAAAACTGACAAAAAAGATCTCCTGGAAGTTATTAGTACCGGGTTTTAACAAAAAATGTAATTTTTTATCTTTTGCGATAACACTTAGTGCTATTTTTTGACTTAATAACTAATCAACTTTTAGAATGCTATCTAGGGCTGGATTAGCTCAAACAGAGTCAATGAATTATTAGTTATAAATTTTTTGTACATGCTTTGCTTGCTATTTATATAAAAAAGAGCAAAAAAAGCATAATGGGGTTTATTTTGAGAAAAGAAGCTTAAAATGAATTTATTTTTCTTGGTTTTAAGCGATGGGTTTATAAATGGTTACTTTTTATACTCATAGTCAAATAATTCAAATGGCTTTTTTCAGATCGAGGTATTACAATTTATAGAGAAAAGAAAATTGAGGTGCGTAACCTCATAAAAGTATTTGGGAAAAACCCTTCAAAAGCAATTTCTTTAGTAGAGCAAGGAATCTCAAAACAGGAAATATTTGAAAGAACAAAACAAACTGTAGGTCTCTACAACGTGAACTTCGATGTTTACGAAGGTGAAACCTTTGTACTTATGGGACTCTCAGGTTCGGGTAAATCAACTCTTTTACGTTGCCTGAACCGTCTTATAGATCCCAGCGACGGACATATACTCATCGATGGCGATGACATAGCCACTATGGATGACACAGAGCTAAGGAAAGCCAGAAGAAAGAAAATGAGCATGGTCTTCCAGAGCTTTGCTCTTCTGCCTCACAGGACAGTTATTGATAACGTGGCTTTCGGACTTGAGATACAAAACATCTCAAAAGAAGAACGATACTTAAAAGCAGAAGAGGCTATTGCCAAAGTCGGTCTTAAGGGTTATGAAGCAAGCAAAACATCGCAACTGAGTGGAGGGATGCAGCAGAGGGTGGGGCTTGCCAGGGCGCTTGCCACAGACCCTGATATTTTGCTTATGGACGAGGCATTCAGTGCACTTGATCCGCTCATCCGGACTGAAATGCAGGATGAATTACTTGCACTTCAGGACAAACTCAGGAAGACCATTGTATTCGTATCCCATGACCTTGACGAAGCCCTGAAACTTGGAAACCGCATAGCAATTATGAAGGATGGGGTCATTGCCCAGATAGGGACAGCTGAAGAGATACTCACCAATCCTGCAGACGACTATGTATCAGAATTCGTTGCAGGGGTTGACAGGACAAAGATACTCACTGCAGAAAATGTGATGAAGCGGCCAGAACCCGTAGTATCCATTAATTCAGGGCTTCCAGTTGCAATGCAACTCATGAAAAGACATGGCATATCATCAATATTTGTAGTCGATAATGAGAAAAGAATAAAAGGAGTAATCCTCATTGAAGATGCTGTTCAGGCTGTTAAAGAGCATAAGACATTGCATGATGTGCTGATCACAGACGTACCGGCGGTTGCACCGGACCTGCCCGTCAAGGACATAATCCCAATGGCAGCAGACAGTAATTTTCCGCTGGCAGTGATAAATGACAACAATAAGCTCATGGGGGTCATAGTCAGAGGCAGCATACTTGGTGCCCTGGCAATAAAGGTGGAGGATAAGAATGATCTTACCTGAGATACCCATAGGCAATACCGTTGAATCAGGTGTTTACTGGCTGAATGATAATTTTGGTTTTTTACTGGATATCTTCAGCGAATTCATTGATACGCTTATATCAGGATTCAAGGAAATATTATTATTTTTACCACCTGTTGCATTCATTCTCGTTGTTACTGTCATTGTCTATATGATTTCCCGAAGAGACCTGAAACTGACATTAGGAACAGCAATTGGTTTCTTGTTGATAGATAATATGGGTCTGTGGAAACTTTCCATGGAAACCATAGCCCTTGTATTATCATCTGCGACCGTGGCTTTGTTTGTAGGGATCCCAACAGGTATTCTGGCAGCAAAGAATGAAACTGTGTTCCATGTTGTTAAGCCGGTACTTGATCTCATGCAGACAATGCCTTCTTTTGTCTACCTGATCCCAGCAGTGATATTCTTCGGATTAGGTAATGTTCCGGGACTTGTTGCAACAATAGTATTTTCAATGCCACCTGCTGTCCGCCTGACCAACCTTGGTATCCGCCAGGTTCCTGTGGAACTGAACGAGGTGGCAAATGCTTTTGGCACGACACCAATGCAAAAGCTTTTCAAAGTAGAGCTTCCCGTTGCTCTTCCGACGATCATGGCAGGTGTTAACCAGTGCATAATGCTTTCTCTTTCCATGGTGGTCATTGCAGCAATGATAGGTGCGCGGGGACTTGGATATCAGGTACTGGTAGGCATCCAGAGAGTTGATATCGCCCAAGGATTTGAGGCGGGTCTTGGGATCGTGATCATTGCCATCGTGCTTGATAGACTAACACAGAGCATTACACCTAAAAAATAAGATTATGATGTTTACGGACCATGCGGTCTGTTCCATAGAATATATTGAGCGTTGTGATAAAATGAAAAGAAAAATAAAAGTCCTTTCAGTGCTTATAATGCTTTCCATGCTGGTCATGGTAAGCGGCTGTGCTGACCAGGACACAACCGGAGATGCTGTTACTGATGAAGCAACCACTACTAAGGAAGCAACCATTGGCTATGTTCTCTGGGATGGCGAGATAGCCAGTACCAATGTCATGAAGCTTGTCCTTGAAGAGGCAGGTTATGATGTGGAGATAATAGCTGTTGATGCAGGTGCACTCTATCAGGGGCTTGCAGACAGCCAGTTCGATTTTACGACTTCTGCATGGCTTCCTTTGACACAGAAGAACTACTGGGAAAGGTATGGAGAGGACATTGACAGTGTTGCTGTGAACCTTGAAGACTGCCTCATAGGACTTGTTGTTCCAACATATGTTACTATTGATTCAATTGAAGAGCTCAATGCGAACAAAGATCAGTTCAACGGTAAGATTATAGGTATCGATCCCGGAGCAGGTATTATGCAGACAACTGAAACTGCCATCAATGATTATGGGCTTGATTACGAGCTTGTCGCAAGCAGCAGTGCAGGCATGGCATCTGAACTCAAGAGTTCAGTCATGGATGAGGAATGGATAGTTGTGACCCTATGGTCACCACATTGGGCTTTCAACAGCTTTGACCTGAAATATCTGAATGATCCGCAAGGAGCCTATGGTGAAGCAGACCATGTGGAAACTCTTGCAAGAGCTGGACTTGAAGAAGACGATCCCGAACTTTATCAGATCATCAGCAGATTTAAGTGGACCCATGAGGATATTCAGTCCGTCATGGCAGACCTTGCAGACGGCATGCCCGAAGAGGATGCTGCCAGAAAGTGGGTTGAGAATAATCCTGATAAAGTCAGTGAATGGATCGGTGAGAACTGAAGTTCTCTCTTTCATTCTTTTTTTTGTTTTGTGGAAATCGTCATGTTACGATCTCAACTGTGGGCAGATACAACCACAGAGTTAACGGATTTGGATGACTATTCTCTTTACTAATTCTTTATTCTGTCACAGTTGGATTCAATTTTATTTTTTGAAGAACAATGCACTTGTAGCAACTTCACGTGAGCATCTATAATGTCAAAGCATAAATTGAAATACTTGAATTTCTAAATAGATAAAAATATAATATTGGAGTACAAGTATGTCAGCAAATGGAAACATAGTTTCAGTAATAGGACCTCTTCGTAAACCTAAACTAATGGGCTTTGCCAACGATAGCTTTACTCTCATCGTCACACAGGATCAGAGCATTTTTGCCAAATTAACATCGGAGATCATGAAAAAAGTGGTAGAGGATGCAAGGCAGCAAGCCGAACAGGAAGGAAAGGGTTTTTTCGGGCAATGGGGCAGCCAGATATCTGGCGGAATGAACTACACTCAGAGGTATCTGAGCATGGCACCTGAAGAGATAATGAAAGAAAACCCTGCAAATTTCTCTATTCCAAATTCCAGCATCGATTCAGTAAAGGTCAGGTACAGGGAAACAGGTGATGAGGACAGTACCAGCAGATCAGAATGGACAGTAACTATAGAGGCACATTCACAGAAATTGAATTTCAAATACGGTAATGATCCAAAAAATGAACTGAAAAGAGCATATGGTGAACTTGTTAGATAACGGAGCATCAAAGGCTGTTCTTCTTTTTAGAGTAACGGCCAATTTCAGTACATTTCATTTAAGTTCACATCTGAACTCTTTGCCTGATCTGTTTATCAGATAATATGCTCCTGCCAGAGCTATCACCAGCACGCCCATCCCTACCAGGAACAGTGGAGGAGTGGTTTTCAGATCGATTATCATTACTTTTCTTACAATTGCAGTGATACCTACAAGTATGATCACATCGACGTTCAATGTGGATTCATTGATGATCATCTTAATGGTTTCCAGCAATTCAATGCCTATAAGGACAAGGAAGAAAAGACCGAATATATCCAATACTTTTTCTACATTGAGGAACAGTACCGGGGGCTCGATCAGGTCGCTAAGTATTATCCATCCAATTTCCAGAGTGGAGCTGAGAATGACTACTATCATCATCAGAATAATTGCTTTGATGATCAATTTCTGAAAACCACTGACATATTTCATCATGAAATATTACCTCTGGTAATTGTCTGAAACACAATGTCTGACATAATAGCTGAAAGTTCTGATGAAAATAAGCTTTACTTGATTAAAAAAGTGTTCATGGGAGAATAAAACAGAAATCATGATCCTGTATTAAATGGAAAGCAAGATCATAGCGACTTAAATAGTGCTCTTGTGTGGAGATCTGTTGATCCAGCTAAAAACCATCATAGCCAGTATTGAACATATCACAGCGAACACCATTGTTTGCCTGAAACCAAAGTATTGCATGATCAATCCCCCGATTATCGATCCCGCAATGTCCGCTGCAGATGTGGTGGAATTCAAAATACCTATAGAACTTGCTTTTTCAATGCTCCGCTCCACAACCAGCTGATTTGCACCTACGTACAAGAAAGACCATCCAAAAGCTATCAGGATCATTCCGGGAACAATGGAATAGAAATCCTGTGCCAGAGAATAGCTTACAAATGACAGCCCGGAAGTGATAATGCCCCATTTGATGAGCCATACGTTCCTGAATTTATCCAGCCTGCGCATGATTAGGAATTGAATGGATGGGTTGATGGCATATATGATCCCTATCCAGAAATTAGAAGCACCAAGGAAAGCCATGTAGAGAGGTAAAATGATCCACACAGCAACTGCGCCCGTATGCCTCAGGAACATCGACAGGTAGACATCAAGGTTCTTTCTGAAAACAGCCAATGAAAAATAGCTCACGGAAATAGAAGGCTTCTGTACGTCCGTAAGTCCAAAAGCTGCAAAAAAAGCGATGGTGAAGAAAAGAGATGATATAATGAAAAGATGCTCTATGTTCCCTATGAACCCGGCAACCAGGTATCCTATCATCCAGCCAAGGGAGCCAAAAGAGCTAAATTTGCCGATACTTTCCTTTTCATAATAAACGCTAACAATAAGGGCGGCCGGATACACTCCTACACTGAAACCCACCATTGCACGGATCACAGCAAGTGAGGCGGCATTATAAGCGAATATCTGCATGAAGAAAGACACTGCAGAAACTGCAAGACCTGCGAGGATTATAGGACGCAGACGGTTGATATCGGCGGCTTTTCCAAATATGAACGAAGAGAAAAAGGAAGCTGCTGCAAAAAAGGCACTGATGAGGCCAACTTCAAAATATGAAGCACCAAGGGATCTCGCAAAAACAGGCATAAAGATGCCAGACATCATAAGGGAAGAATTTGCCAGAAATTGGATCAGGTTTAATCTCATTGGTCATCGAATCCGGAATATATTCCCAGAATAATATCTAAACTATTTCTATTTATTGAAAGCTGATGACTTTAACATTTGTCAGGTAAAAACTACATGAGCCTGAACCCAAAGTGGTCTTTGAAATATCCTGTCATATATGGAAAATGAACACTATGATATAATTAAGTGGCATAAGACTTAATTCAAAGTACGGAGATGACAAATAAAATCATGAGAAGTATATCCTTCTATCAAACCGACATTGGAAAAATAGGAATTGTTGACAGCAACAATAGCATTACGAACGTATACTTTCATGGAGAGAGCTTTCCAGAGGATGCTATATTAAATGAAACAGAACTATTGAAAGAGGCAAACAGACAATTGAAGAGTTATCTTGCCGGAAAACAAAAAGTGTTCAATCTCCACCTTGCTCCCGTTGGAACAGGATTCATGCTGCGCGTATGGGAAGCTTTAAGCTCCATTCCTTATGGTGAGAACAGAAGTTATGAGGAAATAGCACAGAAAGTAGGTAATAAAAAAGCTTCAAGGGCTGTTGGACTTGCAGCCAGCCGCAATCCTATACCTATCTTTATTCCCTGTCATAGGGTCATAGGCAAAAATGGAAAACTTACAGGTTATAGATCCGGCTTGCACATAAAGGAACATCTGCTTAAGCTTGAAAAGCAGAATGCTAGACATTAGATGTATAAGGTGGATCAGACCTATTTATTTATGGAAGATAACCCTAAGTATGCGAATATTTAAAAAGAAGATCTGTTTTAAGGGGGAAATTGTATGCAAGATCGTATGAAGTATCATCAATTGCATGAAGAACAAATAAAAGAGATATTATTAAAAGCACCTGTAGGCAATATTGCAACCATAAATGAAAATGGATATCCGTATGTTGTCCCGGTCCATTTCGTTTATTATGAGGACAAGATCTACATTCATGGCTTGCCAGTGGGACAAAAGATCTGTAATATATTGTCAAATGAAAAAATATGTTTTCAGATCTATGACATGAAAGGTCTTATTCTTGATAACTCGCCATGTGGAATCAATACGGAGTATGAAAGCATCGTTATGACCGGAACAGCAACGGTCATTGAAGACCACGATCTGAAGAAAATTGTCTTAAATGAGATCGTGAACAAATACACTCCCCATTTAAATGGAACAGTGTTACCCGATAATATGGTAAAAGGCACAGGCGTTATTGAGATCACTATCAGAGAACTTACAGGTAAATATTACAAATAACACTATAAAATTGAACACCACAAAATTTAATGATAATTAAAGATAATAAAATCCAACTGTTTTCCGGTTAAGAACAGATGGTCGATGAAGTATTCTGATAGGAAATTGAGAAAAAAGAGGAGAAAGACTAAAGCCTGTTCAACCGGCTTAAGGGCTATGACTCAAAATTTACCTTTGGAGCGATCTTTTCCTCTTCCGCAGTCTCTAATAAGTCCTTCTTTTCAAAACTGAACATGCCTGCAATTATATTGTTCGGTATCTGCTGGATGGAAATGTTGTATTTCATGACAGTATCATTGTAGAACTGCCTGCTATAGGCGATCTTATCTTCGGTCTGTGAGAGTTCCTGCTGCAATTGCCTGAAATTTTCGTTGGCCTTAAGTTCAGGATAAGCCTCTGCAACAGCAAATAAGGACTTCAATGCATTGGTAAGCATGTTAGAGGCCTGTGCAGCCTCACCTACAGTAGATGCCGACATCCATGCAGACCTGGCTTTCGTGACCTCTTCAAAAACAGATTGCTCATGTTTTGCGTAGCCTTTTACTGTTTCCACGATATTGGGTATCAGGTCGAACCTGCGCTTAAGCTGGACATCTACCTGAGCCCATGCATTCTCCACCCTGTTACGTAAAGCTACAAGCTTGTTATAAACAGAAAAGACAAACACTGCAATAATCAATGCTATAACAAGAACTATGCCTATTATCCACAATAATTCTATCATCTTTTTATCTCCTTTCTAAATTTATCTGGCACCGCCTCCACCACCACCGAAGCCACCGCCAGAACCACCTACTCCGCGGCTTCCTCCTGAAGAGGACTTTGGAGCTGATCTCTGGTAAGCATGGCTGAAATCAGAAGAATAGCCTGTAATATAGACCCTGTTATGGAAATGGCTCGCCCGGAACTCCTCTTTGGGAACTATGACAGACATGTGCCTGAGTGCCTCTTCAGCCACACCCAGTGCCATGGCATACACCATATAATGGTCCCATAATTTCACAGAGCCGGGAGGATGCTCCTTAAGATCTGAGAAATCCGTTATGTATTTCTTGAAGTTCTTCCAGCGCTCTACGTAAAGCTTACCTTCGGGAGTCCATCTGCCCAGAAAGGTCCGGTATCTGGCATTGAGGACGAGCACAACAGGTGAAATGACTGCAATGATTATAGGCATGAAACCCAATTTTTCAATTATCGGATAAGCAGACGAGTCTCCCAGCCAGGGAATAGCGAAAAGGCTAAGGAGGGACACAAGGAAAAGAATACCTGCAAAATAGTCCATTTTCGTGGCACCTTTTTCGATGAACAGCTTTTCAAGATCTATATGAGCCTTCACCTTTTTATTCCACGAATTTATGAAATTATAAAAGGATGTGCCTTTTTTGAGCCCGGCCTGAAACTCTTTCCAATATAACTGGCGTCCATCAGAATGCTGTACGATGAGGTCCAGCACATCCTGTTCGAAGTCCAGAAGTCCTGGAGAATCTCCTTTCTCCCTCTCCGGACCGGTTATATGCAGCACGATATTCCGTGGGTTGCTATCATCGATTCTCAGGTAATCCCGATGAATTAGGTCCATTACGGTTGCAGCAAATCCATCTATCGTTGGATCTCCCACACCACCTTTCATCATGGCATTGACCACAGCCGGGCTGGAATCATATGGCAGTTCACGCTCGTAGATACCCTCGTATGCTATGTCAGGCTCCCTTCCATATTTGAAATACAGATAGAACGGAGCTAAAAGAAGAGATAATGCCAGAAGCACATATACTATGAAAACAACATACAGAGCCTTCTGCTTCAATGCGTACTGAGATTCTATACGGAATATTTGGAACTTAGCATTCTGATCATAAATGGTCACATATCTTGAGTCAGGTGATGTGAGCCTGGGGAAGATGGCCCGTATCTCGTACCAGCTATTGGCAGGGATATCAGCTGCCTGCACTGTGACCGTATTATCATCTATAGTTACGGTTTCTGTATAGTCGTCCGGATGTAGCCAGTAGGTTATGTCAGAGCCGCTGGCGGGAAGGATCATTACAGTTGCTGAAAGGCTTTGAACAGGCTTTTCCCATTCATCTCCCCAGAATTTGTAGTGCAGTTCTGAGATATCGTTGTATACCTTTAGGCCGCCATAGTAGTCATAGGAAGTGACAAATGTCACCCGTTCCGGCGTTGGGGACGGCAGCCTGCATACAAGCTCATAGCCTTCATAAACTTCAGTCACATAAAGATCAGATGGAACACCCTCTAAATAGCCCTGTATGTTCTCTATGGAACCTCCGGGTGGAGGGTATACCTGCCTGTACACCTCATAAAATGTGCCCTCAAAGCGATATGTGAGGGATTCCTGCACATGCACAATGCCCTCAGGGGACACTGTGACATTCACATCCGCACTCTCAAGGGAATAATCCCTGGCAGATGCCACCGGCAAAAGCAATAACAAAATAAGGGAGACTGTCAAAGCAAAAGTTATGCTTTTTGAACAGACCCTTCTGCCCGTGGAGAGTTCGTACACGAAACACACACCCTGTTTAAAAAAAGAGAGTGTTGGTATATACACTTATCGCAATTGCATGGTATTTTGCATAGTATTTATATTTGGAAACAATACTCTGCGCCATATAAAAAACGTCCATTATATTTACCCGCGATAACATAAAAAAAGATAGGTGCAAAAGCTGATACTTCAGATCACTGCTATCAATGGTAACATAACATGCAACACAATATCCGCAGAGAAATGCGATATCATGGCCGATTCTAAACCTTTTTTCCAATAGAGCCATCCAAATATAATTCCACCAACAGCGTTCAGAATAATGGTACGGGCAATTACCAGCGGTGTGAGCGTTGTTAAAACCATGACTGCCGGTAAATGGCCAATGCCAAAAATAACAGCTGCTATGATAATAGCTAACCACATGCCAGTGTTTGATGGCTTTCCTTCTTCTGTTGATTTGATCTTGAAGATCATCCATGCAATGAGGGTCATTACGAATAATCTTAACAGGACCTCTTCATTTATCCCGCCATAAAATGATGCAAGGAAGCCCTGCCATGCAGGAGGGTTTATTGAAGCCTGAGTTAGATTGATCGGTACGCCGGCAAAGGAAAACAAAAGATCAAGTCCGATTATAAGGATACCGGCCAGAATTCCAAGCCCAATTGATATTCCAAGTATGGACTTCAAATAGCTTTTAACTTCCCTGCCTTCAAGCCATCCTTCAAGGATCGGAAGGCCAAGTCCGACTTTCCTGGCAAGATGAAGACCAACAAATGTAGCAACACCGAACAGGATTATTGCCTGGACAAGCTGGGCAGCCAGGAGGACGTATAAAGGCACAGGCAGATTTTGGAGTAATTCTCCCTGAAGGGTAAGAGTATAAGGCAGTACAGCTATAGTTCCAAAGATACATGCAATTAGTAAAATAAGGACTAATTTTCTTTCTGTTCCCATATTAGATCTCCATATTGCCTGTAAATCCTCTAATGATCAAAATCAATTGCCCAAAGTATCAATATCCTATTTTACAGACCCTTGACCCCATCGCTTTTTATCATTCAGAGTTCTTTACCTATCGAGAAGGCTTTTCCAAGATCATGTCCAATGCCGTAGTAACTTCTGTTCCCTGTTCCATAAATAATGGGCCGGACCTTCTTAATATCAGGGTTTCCGTTTTCATCAAGTACGGATTCTTCTGCCTTGATATCGACTATCTCTCCTACGAACATGGTGTGGAGCCCGATCTCAAGAGTGTGGAGCAGTTTGCATTCGAGAACGAAAGGGAACTCTCCTACATAAGGTGCAGGTACAAGCTCACTCCTTACCGGGGTCAGACCGGCTGCCTTGAATTTATCTTCATCTCTTCCGCTTGCAAGGCCAAAGTAATCAGCTTCTTTTACATGATCTTCAGAAGGAATGCTTACGGTAAATGCCTTATTTTCCATGATGCCCGCATAGCTGTAGGTAGCTTTTCTTAACGACACGCTGATGCAGGGAGGGGCAGAACAGCAGATCCCGGCCCAGGCTACGGTCATGGCATTTGGTTTTCCTTTCATATCATATGTACCGACAACCCATGTTGGTGTCGGGAACGCGAGTGTCTTTGCTCCGATCGATCGTTTCATGGTTAAATGTTCTTTCAGATGATATAAAATGGTTTTCGAGCCAAATCCGAATGTTTTCCTATAGAGCCTTTTGATCAGAAGGTGCAAAACACTCAGCTGGCCTGGTGGAAATTTTGGTAATAAAATGTAGTGTGGTGTCCTGTTTTTTATTAAAAAGTGAGAGGAAAAAATCCTCTCAAAAGCAAATTAAGGCTCATTATACAACATATATTTATACGTAAATTATCAGATGGGAACTATATCTGTAGGGTCATAGGCTAAAATTTTATAGTGAGCATTGAATTTTAAGAAAAGAGAAAACTGAGGTAAATCATGAAAGTAATAGCAATAAACGGAAGTCCAAGAAAGAAATGGAAGACAGCAACTCTGCTTGAAAAAGCTCTTGAAGGTGCAGCT
>NZ_JBFXHJ010000029.1:0-19199 GCF_050177135.1 Methanomethylovorans sp. | reverse complement strand
AACGTCACAGGCATCAGAAGTAATATAGCGATCACAGAGTCATTAAGGTACTTTAAGTTTTCTAATATCACTTTTTCTTTGTCTGGTGCAGATTCCATGGGAACACCCTTTCTGATTCTATTATATAATATAATATAATATAATATAATATAATATAATATAAATGTTATATTAACTTAATGAGTAATTAATGTTTTTGAAAAAAAGTGAAAATAAAGAGGCTTTAATTTTTAAATATGGGAGTACCTGTTTTCTGGGTGATCTCTTCGAAAGCCTTTATCATCTTCCTTGTAATGGGACCTGGTTTTCCCGTTCCGATCGGGCGTCCATCTACCTTGACCAGTGGAGCGGCCTCTGCTGCTGTACCTGTAACAAAGATCTCATCAGCTGTATAGAGGTCGAACATTCCCAGGTTTTCCACTGAGACCGGTATGTTCATCTCTTCCAGCAGTTCAATGGCTGTAGCCCTGGTGATGCCTTTGAGGTTATTAATGGTGGGCGGTGTGTAAACCTTACCGTTCTTTATGATGAAAATGTTATCTCCTGAACCTTCGGAGAGATATCCGTTGCTGTCAAAGAATATGGCTTCATCGCCTCCCTTGGCATTTGCCTCTATCTTTGCGAGGATATTGTTCAGGTAGTTGAGGGATTTGATGTTGGGAGACAGTGCATCGGCCGCGTTGCGGCGAATTGAAACAGTGATCCCTGTAAGGCCGGTCTCATAAAGGTCTCCATACATAGCACCCCAGTACTGTGCGATGATGAACACTCCTGGCTTCGGGCATTTGCGGGGGTCGAGGCCAAGGTCGCCGACCCCTCTGGTGACCAGGGGCCTGATGTAAGCATCCCTGAGATCGTTCTTGCGCAGGGTTTCCAGAATGACTTCAGTCATCTCTTCTTTTGACATCGGGATCTCCAGGGCGATAGCCTTTGCCGAGTCATACAGCCTGTCCAGGTGTTCCCGTAACTTGAAAACACGCCCATTATAGGCTCTGATACCCTCAAAGACACCATCCCCATACAGGAAACCATGGTCAAATAAAGAAACAGTTGCCTGTGATCTGTGAACGTACTCACCGTTGCAGTAGATTAACAGTTCGCTCATTATAGTACCTCATTAAATCGATGTAGTGATTGATGTCAATCTATCATATATTTGCATTTCGATTCTCCGCATGGATAGAGGAAACCACCAGTTGATCGGCTCGAATTATTTGATCTGATGCACTTCCGTTAGGACCATGCATTTATGGTTCTGATAAGCTCTGCAGAATTGGATCATGAATATCAGATCTCCTTTTCTGTCGAGTCCTTTTTTTCATATATAAGCAAATATTTCCTCTATCTTCTTTCAGATTTTAAAAAACTCGTATTAAAAACACACATCTATTTATTGATAAGGCTCCATACATTTGAATACCTATTAATTATAGGGGGTAGTGAGTCAATGACACAAAGAATGACACCGTCTGAACGTATGATGGCCGTTATGACCGGACAAAAGCCTGATCGTGTACCAGTGGTCCCTTTCGTATTAGGCTATTCTTCAAAGATCACTGGCATATCACTTGGGGACTTCTATGCCGATGGGGATAAGTGTTTTGAAGCTCAGTTCGCTTCAATGCGCCTGCATGGTTATGAGCAGACCCCGATGTATGGCTATGCATCGCTGGGTGCGTTTGAATTTGGTGGCGAGATAGAGTATCCCTATGGTAAAGGTCAGGGTGCACCCTTCGTTAAAAAACATCCGGTGAAGAACATAGAAGACATCGAGAAACTTGAAGTGCCTGATTTTAAAAGAGAATTGCCCGGCGCATATAAGGAAGCAGATAAATTGGCTGCAAGATGTCATGCGATGGGAATGCCCGTTAGTGTGCAGATCGGCAGTACCTTTACTGCAACCTCGGTAGTTGCGGATACATCTGAATTTTTGAGCTGGCTTCTCATGGAGCCAAAGGCTGCACACTCACTGCTAAATAAAGTATGTGATATGTTCATCAATGCTATAGATTATTTTGCAGAGAAATATGGTGCTGAGAACATGCTCCCATTCGATGGAGGGCCTTCTGAATCCAATACTATGATCTCGCCTGAAATGTTTGCTGAATTCGCATATCCGTACATGAAAAGGATACATACCCACTTGAAAGAGCTGGGAGTGCATGCTGTACTTATGCATCCGTGTTCTGACCAGAACAAGAACATAGAACATTATGTCAAATTAAGGAACGAGCTGGGTTGGTCAGGAAAATATGTCTGGCTCTTTGGTCCCGAAACCCCCATTAAGGACCAGGTAAAGGCTTTTGGTGATCATGATGTCATCTGTGGCAATATCAATCCTCCTCTTTTCCTCACCGAGCCATATGAAAAATTACTGGAGATCTGTAAGCAGACAATACACGAAGGCATGAACTCGCCATCTGGCTTTATTCTTGCCCCCGGGTGTGAATTCCCTGTCAATGCAGCCCCCATCAAATTGATGGCCATGATGGACGCTGCAGAAATGTATGGCAGATATGAATGAATCAAGCATTGATTGCTTGATCTTTTATTTTATATACCAAAACCTGATTTGAGATTTTCTTTAGTTGATCGTACAAAAGGCTTTTATGTATAAACATCTATCACATACCCCTACAGGTCCCGTGGCTTAGCCAGGATATAGCATCGGGCTTCTAACCCGAGGGTCGGGGGTTCGAATCCCTCCGGGATCGTTTTTCTTTTTCAGTATTGATCATAGCACACTTGCTTTCAGAGCGAAGGCCTTTGAACTCAAAGAAGATCATGCACTTTCAATGCCCTTTTTCTGTAAAACAAGCCATGCTCCCAGTACAAGCACACCACTGATCAAAGCGATAGTGCCCAATATCTGTATCCTTTCAAACCAGTTCTGGGATACAAGCCACATGCCTACAGCCCCGAGGGTGAAATATGTGAATATTAATAAGGAAGATGCAGAACCTGCATCTCTGCGTACCTGCTCAAGCACGAGATGGTTACTTGGAGGTCTGCTGATACCTATCGAATATGTTATCATGGCCATAGGGATTGCAAAGCTCCAGGGCCCACGCTGACCGATGGTAAGGATAAGTATGCCACCCAGGACGATACCTGCAAAACCAGCAGTTATCAGGTTTTTGGAGTTCGTCCTTTCTGTCAGTTTAAGGCAGGACATGGATCCTGCCATCAGTGCAAGAGCATTGAAAGCAAATAAATAGCTGAAATTTTGCTCGCTCAGACCAAAGCCATTGATGTACACAGCCGAAGAACCGGCGATGAAACTGTATAACGGTAAAAGGCTTATGGACATCACAAGGACCATTATCACATATTTCTTATTGAGCAACAGTTTGCCATAAGAATGCATCACCCTTGATAAGGGAGTTTCTGATGCCTCTTTCAGTGTTTCAGGTGTTCTGAGGACTCCCAGAAGACCTATTACTCCCATCACACCCTGGGCAAAGAATATCCAATGCCATGAAAGATAAACCAGGATCCAGCCTCCCATGATGGGAGCGAACATAGGAGCCAGTGCCATTATGACCGCTATATAAGCAAGTATCCTTTCCCTTTCCTTTCCTGAGAATATATCCTTGGTCATGGCCATGGACAGGGATGCACTGGCAGCAGCTCCCGCAGCCTGTAGTATACGAAATGCTATCAGCATAGATGCACTGTTTGCCAAAGCGCAGAGCATACTGGCAAATATATACAGTGAGATCCCGGCGATCAATGGTCTTCTTCGTCCGTACCTGTCTGAAATGGGGCCGTAGATAAGCAGGAAGAAACCATAGGTGACAAAAAAGCAAATAAGGATCAGATTGACCACTGCCAGAGGCTTGTCCCATGTCACAGCAAGGGAAGGGATGGCTGGTAGTATCATATCAGTGGAAAATGCCGGAAATGCTGTTAAAAGTGCCAGTAACGGCACTATCTGTTTTAGTTCATCAGGCTTGTGCATCTTCTACCTTCTGTTTTTAAGCAGCTTCTGAAATTTCCACTGTTCCTCAGATACTTATCTTCCGGAACAGGTAGGCACCCAGTACTACCATGAATATTGTAAATCCGCTAAGCACAAAAAAGCTCAATACCGGGTCTATCTGGGAGGTTCCCAAAAGACCGTATCTTATCCCTTCTACTCCGTATGTGAGCGGGTCCAGCATGGTCAGGGACCTTAACCATGAAGGCAGGCTGTCTATGGGAAATAATGCTCCGGAAAGTCCGAATATTGGGAATACGACAAAGTTCATTATGAGCTGGAATCCATGCATGTCTTCCATTCTTGATGCAAAGGCAATACCAAATGCAGTGAAGGATAGTCCTATCAATGTCATGAATATGATTGCCAGAGCGAATCCAGGAATACTGCTGAGCTTCAGGCCCAGGAATAACGATATCACGAGAATTATGAGTCCCTGGATAAGAGCGGTTGTAGCTCCTCCAACGGTTTGTCCCAGCATGATCTCAACTCTGGATACTGGTGCAACCAGTGTTTCTTTCAGGAATCCGAATTGTTTATCCCAGATGATCTGTATGCCTGAGAATATAGAAGTGAACAGGACGCTCATGGAAATAATGCCTGGAATGATAAATCCTATATACCCGTGGCTCATGCCCGGAAGGCTGACCACGGAATCAAGGCCAAAGCCGAGTACAAGCAAAAAGAAAGTGGGCATGCCTAAGCTGCCTATGATCCTGCTTTTGGAGCGAAGATAACGTTTTACATTTCTTAACCAGATGGTATACACGATGTCCATTTTATCTCCTCTGAGGCTTGTGCGTCATACGCATGCGATCTTTGCTGCTGGCCTCTTCCTCTCTCATGGTTCTGCCCGTATAATACAAAAAGACATCTTCAAGTGTGGGCTTGTGAATTGAGATGGATCCAATCTCAATTCCATTGCCATATGCAATGTTTACTATCTCAGCAACATGTTTTTCGGCATTCTGAAGGTTGATGGTGACAGAACCATTATGGACGTCCACATGTTTCACCCACGAAAGTGCTTTGATGACCGAATGGATCTTATCTCTGTCCGGGGACATTATTTCGATCACATCTCCTCCTATGCTTTCCTTAAGTTTTTCCGAGGTGTCTAATGCGATTATCTTTCCTTTGTCGATTATTGCGATCCGGTCACAAAGCTTGTCTGCTTCTTCCATATAATGGGTGGTGAGGATTATTGTGATACCTTTTTCTTTGTTAAGTCTATCTATGTAGCTCCAGAGATGGTTCCTTGTCTGAGGGTCCAGACCAAGGGTTGGTTCATCCAGGAAAAGCACTCTGGGTTCATGCAGTAACCCTCTTGCTATTTCAAGGCGTCTTCTCATTCCTCCGGAATAAGTTTTCACAAGATTGTCCTTTTTGTCTTCGAGTTCCACAAGCTTCAGAAGCTCGTTTATCTTTCTCTCCCGTAAGTTCTTTGGGATACGGTACAATCTCCCATGAAAATCCATGTTCTCATAGGCGGTGAGTTCCTCATCGAGGCTCTGGTCCTGAAAAACAATACCAATGGATTTTCTGACATCATCTTGTTCTTTCAATATATCGAAATCGTGTACAGATGCTCTGCCGGAAGTTGGTTTCAGCATTGTTGAAAGCATGGACATGGTGGTCGTCTTACCTGCCCCATTGGGACCAAGCAAGCCGAATGCTTCTCCACTTTTTATACTGAATGAAATATGATCTACAGCAACAAATCCGTTAAATTCCTTGGTCAGGTTCTCAACCTCTATAGCCACCATTGCACTCAATCTCCTATGCCCTCGAATAATAGGTCTATCTTTGCAGATATGTCTCTTGAAAAAGAGAGTTCGTTCTCTGACTTCAGCCACACCATTAAAGTGTGAAAATACACGGCGTTCAGAGCTTCGGCTGCTATTCTTGTATCAATGCTCACTTTTACTTCTCTTTTTTTTATTCCCTCTTCCAGAAGGTCCAGGATCACTTTGGTAAGGCGGGAATGCGGGTTCCTGTCTTTATCAGGAACATCTCTGGAATTCTTTATATACCTTCCATATTCAAAGAACAGCAGTTTTGTCAGATCTTTGTCCTTCTCGTAACTTTCAGCAAGAGCTACAAGAAACTTCTTGATCCTTTCTTTTGTATGAAGGTGATCGATAGCTTCGTTCTCTGTCAGGTCGCAGATCAAATCGGCCTTTTGCTCCGCAAAGTAAAACACAAGGGATTCTTTTGTCGGGAAATAATTAAAAAAAGTACCTTTTGCTATGCCGGCTTCTTTTGTTATTTCATCGATCGTGGTGTTTTCGAAGCCTTTTTCTTTGAAAAGCTTTCCGGACACCTCAAAGATCCTGTTCTTTGTCTCGATCTTCTTTTTTTCACGGAGGGACATGTTACGCATTTCTTTCTATCTGATCTCAGTTAAATATGACTGGGGTCATTAATGACCATGGTCATATTTAAATGTTCGGTTTTAATTTTGAATAAATGAGTTTATCGGCATGTATGGTGTACAAAACATGGATTTGAGAAACTCTTATGTGCTTTCATTACCATCTTTTCTATGCAGGTGGGTTGTAATGGAAAAGGTCCAAGTCTTCATGGATAAATTAGATAACGGAAGTTTCAAGTCTTTTGATATTGACTTGCTTATCAAGCAACTTGTTCAGGATGCGAAGCTCGGAAAGGCGAAGGTAGAAAATGAGGATATCCAATGGCTACATACATATCAGTTCGCCTTACAGCAGCTTGAACTTCATCTCAGGCAGTCTCCCTCCACAGTCCATCAGGGGGACTGGAGAGAGGTAGCTGAAGATGTTTCCAAAGTTAAGCTGATGATCGATGAGATGGATCAAAAGAACATCATCTCTAATGTGGCATGGAATGCAGGCGGGTTGGCCATATTCAGCATTCCCGATCCTGCATGCTATAAGGAACATGTTTACTGTGCTATTCTCAATAGTATCAAAAAGTTATACCTTTAGGCATGCCTTCATTCAAAACGGTACTTCTTCCTTTATTTTTTGTGGTCCATATTTATCTCAAGTCCTTTTCTAACCGCACTGGTTATCTTTATATAGAACTGCTTGCATCTAGATTCAACTATCGAGTGTTGAATATCTTCGATAAAGGCACTTCAATGTTCAAATTGATCGTTCAATTATCCAACACTATATGAGGAGGTTAATGATTTGGCAGCACGAACAGCTGGACAACCAGCATACTATTCAGGTAACAGAGCTCAGAGGACTAGGGGTAGAGATGCACAGAGCATCAATATCCTTGCAGGAAAGGCTGTGGCAAATGCAGTGAGAAGCACACTGGGTCCCAAAGGCATGGACAAAATGCTAGTGGACTCCCTAGGTGATATAGTTATCACCAATGATGGGGCTACCATTCTTAAGGAAATGGATATTGAGCATCCTGCTGCCAAGATGGTGGTAGAGGTTTCCAAGACCCAGGATGATGAAGTGGGAGATGGTACTACCACTGCAGCTGTGCTTACAGGGGAATTGCTCACAAAGGCAGAAGA
Source organism: Methanomethylovorans sp. (assembly GCF_050177135.1). NCBI lineage: Archaea > Methanobacteriati > Methanobacteriota > Methanomicrobia > Methanosarcinales > Methanosarcinaceae > Methanomethylovorans > Methanomethylovorans sp. The sequence goes on along the minus strand of NZ_JBFXHJ010000029.1, from coordinate 11,706 downwards.
ATTAATGAATAAAGGTATCCACCCTACAGTTATAACAAGTGGATACAGGCACGCCGCTGCAAAATGTGAAGAGGTCCTGAAAACGATCACTATTGATGTTTCACCTGAAGACAGAATAGCTCTCAAGAAGATCGCTTCAACTGCGCTTACAGGCAAGGGTGAAGGAGAATTACACAAGGACTTCCTGTCTGAGATCGCCCTTGATGCTGTACTTTCCGTTGCCGAGAAGACAGATTCAGGCTACAAGGTCGATACAGATGACATAACTATCGAGAAGCGTGAAGGCGGAAGCATAAAGGACACGGAAATAGTCCAGGGACTTGTAATAGACAAGGACCGTGTCAGGCCCAACATGCCCCAGAGGATCGACAACGCTAAAATAATGTTGACAAGCTTTGCTATCGAGTTCAACAAGATCGAAAAGGATGCTGAGATAAAGATCACATCTCCTGAACAGATGCAGCTGTTCGTGGATCAGGAAGAGAAGATGATCAAGGCGAAAGTCGATAACATCATCAGGACCGGTGCAAATGTGGTATTCTGTCAGAAGGGCATCGATGACCTTGCCCAGTACTATCTTGAGAAGGCTGGCATATATGCCTGCAGAAGGATCAAGAAGAGCGATATGGAAAAGCTTGCCAGGGCAACAGGTGCTACTATTGTGCAGGATGACACAGAGATCCTCACTGAAGACATTGGTTACGCAGACTATGTGGAAGAAAGGGATATCAAAGGCACCAAGATGACCTTTGTGATGGGCTGTAAGGATGCAAAGACCGTATCTCTGATCCTTCACGGAGGAACTACCCATATTGTAGATAGCCTGAAACGTGCGCTCAATGACGCACTGAGAGTTGTAGGTGTTTGCCTGGAAGACGGCAAGGTAGTGGTAGGTGGCGGTGCAACTGAAATAGAACTTGCACTGAAGCTCAGGCAGTACGCTTCCACGCTCACAGGCAGAGAACAGCTTGCAGTAAATGGATTCGCAGATGCCTTGGAGATCATTCCGCAGACCCTTGCCGAGAATGGTGGACTTGATCCGATAGACATACTTGTTGAGATGCGTTCCCAGCATGAGAAAGGTAACAAAAGAGCAGGTGTGAACGTATATACCGGCAAGGTCGTTGACATGTGGGAAGAGAACGTCATTGAACCACTGAGGGTAAAGACACAGGCGATCAACTCAGCTACTGAAGCTGCCGTTATGATCCTCCGGATCGACGATGTGGTTGCATCTTCAGGGAAGAGCAAGGCAGGTGCAGGAGGCATGCCGGGCTCCGACGTAGAACTGGGAGATTGATCCAGTTCTTTTTTCAAAATGGTTTACTATGGCCGAACTTGTTCCGGCCTTATTTTTTCTTTTTCCTATATTGTCAGATGCTAATCTTTAAATTCAATGTAAACCAGTTTTGTAACCGTGGTTTACAATAATCCCATATTTAATGATAGATCTCATACTGACCTGAAAAAAATGGTCTTTGCTGCCCTCTTCGCATCTCTCACAGCTGTAGGTGCGTATGTAAAGATCCCTTTGCCCATTACGCCTGTTCCTGTGACAATGCAGGTATTCTTCGTATTGCTTGCAGGTTCCATGTTGGGTAGCCGATGGGGGACTATTAGTATGGTGGTGTACCTTTTATTGGGTATAGCAGGCTTTCCGGTATTCGCAGGAGGGGCTTCTGGCATGGGGGTGCTTTTTGGTCCAACCGGAGGCTATCTTGCAGGCTTCATTTTTGCAGCATTTGTAACAGGCAAGCTCCTGGAAATTCTACCCAAGCGCTCTATACTGAAAAATTTTCTATGTATGATAATCGGATTAATTATCATCTATTTATTTGGAGCCTTCCGGTTGATGTCCTTAGCACATCTGACATTCCAGCAAACAATGATCGCAGGAGTATTACCTTTCATTATAGGGGACCTGGTCACATTGATGCTTGCTGCATTCATAGCTGAACGATATGAGGTATAAGTGCATGATATCCATTAAGGGCCTTTCATACAGCTATCCCGATGGCACATATGTGCTTGATTCCATTGATCTTGAACTAAAAATGGGTGAATTTGTAACCTTAATGGGTCCCAATGGCTGTGGCAAGTCCACTCTGTCCAGGCACTTGAACGGCCTCTTAAGGCCCACTGAAGGTTCTGTGGAGGTGATGGGTATGGATACGAGAGACTCTTCTCATCTCTGGAAGATCAGACAGGTTGTTGGTATGGTTTTTCAGAACCCTAATGTGCAGTTCTTTGGAAGCACACTGGAAGAGGATATTGCCTTTGGTTTAGAGAATTTAGCACTTCCGCCTGCAGAGATCAGATATTTGGTTTCAGAAGCATTAACAGTTACTGGTATGGAAAAGTATAGGTATGCTTCTCCAGGTTCCCTGAGCGGTGGCCAGAAACAGAAAGCGGCCATTGCAGGGTCTTTATCTATGGGTTCTAAATTCCTCGTGCTGGATGAAGCGACTTCTATGCTGGACCCACGATCATGCACAGAAGTGCTCAATATAGTGCTTTCTCTTAAAAAAAAAGGAATAGGCCTGCTTTATATAACCCACCGGCTGGAAGAAGCACTGATCTCAGACCGTGTTCTGGTGATGGATAACGGTAAGGTCATAGCCGATGGTGCACCGCGTGACATTATCAGGGAATTCCTTCGGGACCATGATCTTTTTGAGGTGCCCCCTTTAGTGCAGCTTGCACTAAGACTTGAAGACGCAGGTATTATTCACCTGAATGGTCAGCCATTGTCTCCACTTACTCTGGCGGAGGGGATATGTCGGTCATTGTAGAAAATGTCAGCTTTTCCTATGCACGAAAAACCCAGTTAGAGCAAATGGTGCTTGACAAAGTGAGCCTGAAGATAGAAGAAGGTGAATTTCTGGTCATTATGGGAGAAGTAGGTTCAGGGAAAACCACTCTTGTAAAACATTTCAACGGCCTTTTAAAGCCCTCTTCAGGAAAAGTGACTGTGGATGGGTATAATGCAGCTTCTGTTCATGCCAGGAAACTAGTAGGAATGCTGTTCCAGTTTCCCCAGCAGCAACTATTTGCAAGGACAGTGTTTGAAGATGTCGCTTTTGCACCATCCAACTTTGGAATTTCCGGTGAGGAATTGCGTTCAAAAGTGAGCTGGTCATTAAAACTGCTGGGAATGGATGGAAAGATCGCTTCAAGATCACCTTTCAGTTTAAGTAATGGCCATATGAGGCTGGTGGCCCTTGCCGGTGTCATCGCTGCAAGTCCTAAATATATCGTTCTTGATGAACCCTTCACAGGGCTTGATCCTAAGGGCAGAAAAGAACTCTCCAAGGCATTGGCACAGGTTCATGCCATGGGGATCACTATAGTGATCATAACTCACAATTTAGATCATGTGTTGCCCTCAGCTACCAGGATGGTTTTCATGGACCAGGGAAAAATAGCATTTGATGGCACACCTGAGGACTTTTTTTTATCTACTCTTCCACAAATTCCTGATATTCCTTTGTTGATGAGGGAGCTTCGCAGATGCGGGATAAAGGTCGAAGAAAAAATATTCGATGTGGAAGAGGCTTTCCAGGAAATAATGCGTATCAAAAGGATGGGAACAGCACATGAATGAACTGTTCTTTTCCTACATTGAGGGAAGATCTGTTCTTCACAGGCTGGACCCCCGTACGAAACTTGTATCAGTAATGCTGCTTAGTGTTGTTGTACTGGGGGCATCCAGTTCTCAGGATATGGTTTTGTTATCAAGTGCTTTTCTCTTATTTGCACTTCTTGCAAAGCAGGGAATAAAGCACCATCTTAACTCTCTTCGTCCCATGCTGTTGTTCTTCATTTTCATTTTCTTGGTAGAGGTCATGTTCTCAGAAAGTGAGGGACTGTTTTACCTGGGGCCATTAGGTGTAAGTTATGAAGGACTCTGGAAAGGGATGCTTGTTACTTCACGATTCATTCTGCTTGTCCTTTTTGCCTCATTGCTTATTTCAACCACAAGTCCTTCCCTCATTACTTTGGGTATAGAAAGGATGCTGCGCCCACTACCTCTTTCTCTGTTGGGCATTTCATCCTATGACCTTGCCACCATGATGTCCATTTCCATGCGTTTTGTGCCCTTGCTTCACGAGAGTCTGCAGCAAATCACAGAAGCACAGGTTTCCAGAGGTATGGATCTGCGTCGTAATCCTTTGAAGGCCATTCCTTCCATAGCTGTGCCTATGATCCGCAATACATTGCGTGTGACAGAGGACCTGGCGATGGCTATGGAAAGCCGATGTTATCAGGGTGCATACAGGACATCCATGTTAGAACTGGATATGCACAAAGAGGATTGGCTATCTCTCTTGATAGTGGCATTTATAATTATTTTGTTCTTCTATCCCCCGATCTGACGGTTACTTATATGAACTATTGTTCATATGTTCATATATATGTCCCATTCATGCATGGATGAAGCAGCTATTAAAGCTATGATCCATAGGCTGCCCTCTGAACAAGTGCTGAACCGCATATGCCAAACTTTTGGTGCATTACAATGCACAACACGTCTGCAGATCCTTCTACTTTTACAGCAGTGTCCTCTTTGTGTGACTGATATTGAAAATATGCTGGGACAATCCCAATCGGCTATCTCTCACAGCTTGCGTACCCTGCGCCAGCTAGACCTTGTGAGGACAAAAAGAGAAGGCCGTTTTACTGTCTATCATCTGGCTGATGAGCACGTAAGTGTACTTGTGGAGATGTGCAAGCAACACGCAAAGGAGATGGAATCCTGATATCCGAAGCATCGATCATACAGATCCTGTATGGCATTTCATTTGAATCCTGGTCACTTTTCCTGGAGATGTCTCCTTATCTTTTCCTGGGATTCCTGATCGCAGGCATATTGCATGCATTTGTGCCGGACGAAAAAGTGCTGTCTTATCTGGGTGAATCAGCAGGAAAAGTAAGGTCTGTGATCAATGCATCTATCATGGGTTTGCCGTTGCCGTTATGTTCATGTGGAGTGGTACCTACGGCCTTATCTCTTAAGAAAAGAGGTGCAACAAAAGGGGCTACGTTATCCTTCATGATCTCTACACCGGAAACAGGAGTTGATTCCATTGCGATTACCTACGCTTTGCTTGATCCCATAATGACGGTATTCAGGCCATTGGCTACACTGTTCACGGCTATAGCAGCAGGCATAGTTGAAAACTTTTCATCGGTAACTGAGAAGAAGACCCATTTAAACAAACCCCTTGTCATGATGCACGCTCCAGCTATCCAAGGATGCGGTTGTTCCTGTCCGGGAGGGGCATGCTCTTCGGATATTAATACTGGTACAGTTCCCAGAATATCAGCTGGTATAAAGTATGCATTTGTAGACCTTCTTGGGGATATTTCAAAATGGCTGATAATAGGGACCATAATTGCAGGCATTATTGCATACTTGATACCTGAAGAGGTTATCAGTTCCTATCTGGGAGGTGGGATTTTTTCAATGTTGATAATGCTTCTGATAGGCATACCTCTCTATATTTGTGCGACCACGTCTACGCCTCTTGCTGCAGCACTGGTTGCAAAAGGTATGAGCCCGGGTACAGCTTTTGTGTTCCTCCTTGCAGGGCCGGCAACGAACGCTGCGACCATCACCATGGTAATGAAATTCCTGGGAAAAAGGACTGCAATGGTCTATGTTGGCATGATAGCAGTATGTTCCATTGGCTTTGGACTGCTGCTTGATTTCATCTATCTGGGTCTTGGGATCCGGGCAGCAGCAATCGTGGGAAGTGGAGCGGATATTGTACCTCCCTACATCCAGCTTGCATTTGCTCTTTTGTTGCTTCCCCTTATGGCCTATGGGATAGTCCGAAAAAAGTGTAATTTAGAACATTGATCAATGTTTTAAGAGAAAAGGCAGGCAGAGGATACCATAGACTTAATCCTTCTTTACCGCCCTTTTACCAATAAGGACTTCAGTAGACTTGATCACTGCAAAGACCTCGTCACCTTCTTTTATATCCAGCTTTTCAACTGCCTCGGTGGTAATAAGTGAGCTGAGCACTGCAGCTTCTATGGATACTTTTACCCGGGAGGCCAAATCTCCTTTTTCCACTTCAATGACCTTTGCAGGTATCCTGTTGCGCGCGGAAAGATGTAATCCAAGGTCCTCCCTGAAAGTTTCATCGTGCATGGTATCATTGAGCAGTTGCTTGCTTATATCGTATTCTCTTATGAGTTTACGACCAGCATCAGTGAGAAAGGTTCCCTGTTGTTTTCCTCCCCTTGTTGTCATTACCACGTCCTCCCCTAAACGTTCGCTCATCTTATTGAGGACCAGCCATGCATGTTTGTAGGAAACACCTACCTTGCTGCAGGCTTTGCGCAGGGACCCTTCTTCATCTATGGCCCTGAGGAGCGCGACTTTGCCTTCTCCTATTACGGGTTTTCCGTCTTCCGTGATCCAAACTTTCGCTCTTGTTTCCATTTCTCTTGTTTTAGAGGTCACTCTCATCGAATATAAAAAGTTCGTCTAACGTAGAGTTCAGGCATTTTGCTATCCTGTATGCAAGTTTCAGCGATGGGTTATATTTCCCCTTTTCCAGAAAACCTATTGTCTCCCTGCGCACGCCGACTTTTTTTGCCAGGTCTTCCTGGGTAAGATCGTATCGCGCTCTGAACTCTTTGATCCTTGTCTGCATGCAACACCTCTTTAATAGATCTTTGATCAGTCCATATCACCCTTTGAAAGGAAATACCACTGGAAACCTTTTGCAGTCACCAGCATGAGAATTCCGAGAATGAACACTACTGCGGATACAGTGAGTTGTGCAAACTGCAGGCGATCTATCCAGAATATCAGGTTCAAAGCGAGAAATGTGATGAGCCATGAGTATGACAGGCCATAAGCACCCAGCTTCTTTGTCCTCTCATCTTTTTCAGGCAGGTTCCCTGTCCTTCTCAGCCTGATCAGCAGTACAGCTATAAGGGCCACACCGATGTTGATCAATATATTCGCAACCTCTTCATTGCCTATTTGCAGGACACTCGCCGTCACTCCTGCCACAAAGGCTATTATTGCTGCATAAAGGCTATATTTATATCTCTTATCCATATTGAATACCTCTCATTATGTGTGATATTTTTATCTTAATGTGATATATTTCTAACATTTTGGTATAAATAGTTAACTTATAGGTGTGGCTTGAACATTTTATATGAAGCTATATTCTCAATAAAAAAAGTGTTAAGATCAGACGAATATCAGTATGTCCCTGGATGCAAATGAAAATGTGCAACCGCATCCCTGGGAAAGGTTAAGTTCTTCATACGCTTTGTTCGATACTTCAGAGATCAGTATCCTTCTCTCTTTGTTCGATCCTACTGCTATGAGCTTGCTCGTGCCTTTGTTGACGATGCTCATAACTTTCCCGCTGAAACGATTTTCATGCATTCCTATATTGTCCTTATCGGGACCAACAAGGATGATATTTTCGGGGCGAATGCCCCATGATACCCTTTTATCAGGTTCAAGATCAACGTGTCTGGCAATTATATCCAGATCCCCTGCCTTGAACAATGTTCTATGTTCATCTATGTGGTGTGTAAATACGGCATCATCAAATATATTGGTCACACCGGCAAGCTCTGCTACGTGTCTGTTCTTAGGATGGTAAAATACCTCTTCAGGGGTGCCTGTCTGCTGCACTGTCCCTTCATGGAAAACTATGATCCTTTCAGCAAGGGTGAAAGCCTCTACGGGGTTATGGGTGATGAAAAGCACGGGTATGTTCAGTTCTTTCTGGATCAGTTTTATCCTTTCCCGCAACTTCATGCGCACGATCATATCCAGTGCGGAAAAAGGCTCGTCCAATAGCAAAATGTCCGGTCCGGGAGCCAGAGCACGGGCCAGAGCCACACGTTGTTTCTGTCCTCCTGAAAGCTGTGAAGGATAATGGTCCTCCAGTCCTTCTATATGTAAAAGATGGAGCATTTCTCGCATCCTCTTTTCCTTTTCCCTGTCTGTCCTTCCCCTGAGCCCGTATGTGATGTTTTTCTTTACATCCATGTGGGGGAAAAGGGCGTAGTTCTGGAACACATAACCAAGGCTACGCTGCTGGGGTGGTAGGTCTATGTTCTTATGGCAGTCGAAGTACACCGTGCCGTTCACAGTGATCTTTCCCCCATTGGGTTTTTCCAGCCCGGCGATACATCGTAAGGTAGTGGTCTTTCCAGAGCCTGACTGGCCAAAAAGGACTATCAGTTCATTGCCTGCTTCAAAGCTGACATCCACGGTGAAAGAGGGTTCTTTTCCTTTCTTCCTGCCATTGTCCTTGTAAAATCGTTTTCTGAAGTCAACTTTGATACCCATGCGTACACACCTCAGATCTTCCAGCTATTTACAAGTTTTGTAGTGATGGCCATGGATATCAGGGACATGAGCACGAGTATTATCACCAGTGTGTTCGCAAGTTCACTGTTGCCGCCCTGGAATGCACTGTAAATGGAGATGGCCATAGTGTTTGTCCTGCCCGGAATATTCCCGGCGACCATAAGTGTTGCACCGAACTCTCCTACTGCTCTTGCAAAACTGAGCACTATGCCGGCAAGTATGCCTCTTTTAGCAAGAGGCAGGGTGATGAACAATGCGGTTTCAAGCTCGCTCTTTCCTAATGTATAGGCCACATATTCGAGCTCCCTGTCAACAGCCTCTATGGCGGCTGTTGTCGTCTTGACCATCAGGGGCAAAGATACGACAAATGCAGCTATGACCGCTACCTGCCAGGTAAAAAGTATACTGATCCCTGTAAGGTCGAATAAAACTTTTCCAAGGGTACCGTTCTTCCCGAGAAGCACGACCAGCATGTATCCAGTTACTGTGGGAGGAAGTACCATGGGAAGCGTGACTAAGACATCTACAAGCCATTTACCCATGAATTCCCTTCTGGCCAGGATATAAGATATCAAAGTACCCAGTATTGCCACTATTAACGAGGATACCAGTGATATCTTAAGCGTTATGTATAAAGGGAACCATACCTGGTCAAGCATTTGAGTTCATCCGGTCTGAGGAATACTGAATCCATATTGTTCCAGTATGTATCTACCTTTTTCCCCAGTTACGAAATCTATGAACAGCTGTGATTCTTTCGGGTGCTGGGTAGCTGAAACGATTGATATTGGGTAAACAATTGGCATACTCACAGGAACTGAAGAAACCACTTCAATTGTGTCCGGCTGTGCTGATGATACATCGGTCATGAATACAAATCCAGCATCAGCTTCTCCTCTCTCCACAAAGACAAGTGAATTTTTCACTGTGTCGCCTGTAAGTAGCTTATTCTGTACACTGTTCCACAAACCCTCCTCCATAAGCGATTGTTTTGTATACCTCCCTACAGTTGAGGCCTCTGTATCACTAAGTGCTATCTTCTTCACTTCAGGCTTGGACAGGTCTTCTATACTTGTAAGGTTAAGCACGTTGCCTTTTGGGACTATCATCACAAGGGTACTCCCGGCGAAATCTTTTCGTGAATCGTTGTAAACCAATCTCTTTGATGCTAGCATATCCATATGGATCACATCTGCCGGAGCAAACACATCTATAGGTGCACCTCCTTCTATCTGCATCCTTAGAGAACCTGCGTTACCGAAGTTCATTATCAGGTCTATTCCCGAATTGTCAGCCTCAAACTCTTTTTCCATATCTGTGAAAGCTTCTGTCATTACTGCAGAAGCAGATACTGTAATGGCTGTCTTTTGTGCTGTTTGTTGCTGATCTTGTTGCTTTTCACCATTCGAACCCATGAACATAGCCGCAATGGCTATGACAATAACGATCGCTATGGCAACCGTAAATAACGTCTGGTTCTTTTTATCCGTACAGAACACCACCTTATATTCAGATCAGAATGATCTTGGGATTGAGCTGCCGGCAGGTTTTGGCCAGGTAGTCTTGCATTCTAAAGTGCTGCCAGCAGCGTTATGTCGGAGTAGACATATCGAATACTCAATCCATATTATGTTATAAATAGGTTTCTATATTGAATTTAACTCTGCATTTAAACCGATTTTGTGTTCACATTACTATTGCTTAGCGATCTCCTGTTGGTATTAGCAGATCAGCTTGCAAATAAAAGACGGGTGTAAGTTCTATTGAATGATCGAATGCTGATCAATCAAAGCACGATCAAAGTTTGCGTAATTTATTTATCTGATGCAAGTAGACCCTCTGAGAAAGGTGATGGGGTCCGCCTAGACTCTCGGGTCTAAACCGCTCAAGCTAATGACTTCTACAATGGTGTTTAGACTTTATACTATCTTTAGTAAGTATCAGGCGGCTTGACAGGTATTATTCTAAAGCATAGTGATACGAATACAGGAGTAGGAAAAGATGAATACTACAATACAAAATATTCACGGACGCGAGATCCTTGATTCAAGGGGTAACCCGACCGTCGAAGTAGATCTCTTACTGCAGGATGGGACACGGGCAAGAGCTGCAGTGCCTTCCGGTGCGTCTACTGGGAAACACGAGGCATATGAGCTTCGTGATCGCGATCCGAAGCGTTATGGTGGAAAAGGTGTGCTCACTGCTGTTGCTAAAGTGAACAATAAGATCGCTGATGCTCTCATAGGAATGGATGCTCTTGACCAGGAAGGGATCGATAGAACTCTGATCGAACTTGATGGTTCGCCCAATAAAGCGCGGCTAGGTGCAAATGCCATTCTCGGTGTATCCATGGCAGTCTCCCGGGCTGCTGCGCAGGCCACAGGAGTGCAGCTCTTTGAGTATCTGAGCCCTGACAAAAGCTATCTTTTACCGGTTCCGATGATGAACGTGCTGAACGGCGGGGTGCATGCACAATGGCAGGGAGCTGATTTTCAGGAGTATATGATCGTCCCTCTTGGAGCTCGTGATTTTCAGACAGCTCTGCAATGGGGTGCAGAAACATACCACGCATTACAGAACATTCTGAAAAAGAAAGGCTACCCGACTGCAATTGGAGATGAAGGCGGGTTTGCACCAAAGGTCGCATCCAATGAGGAGCCACTGGAACTCATCACACTTGCCATCGAAGAAGCAGGATATAGGCCTGGTAAGGATATCTGTATCTCACTTGATCCCGCATCCAGCGGTTTCTATTATGAAGGAAGATACGAACTGCGGCGGGAACAAAAAATGTTGACTTCTGAAGACATGGTCAAATATTACGAAATGCTTGTGGAGAATTATTCTATCATCTCCATCGAGGATGGGCTGGCCGAAGAAGACTGGTCTGGCTGGAAGTTGCTGACAAAAAAGCTGGGGGAACGAATTGAGCTGATCGGGGATGATATATTTGTTACTTCTCCTGAACTTGTTAAACGTGGAATTGAAGAAAACGCTGCAAACTCTGTACTGATCAAACTCAATCAGATCGGGACAGTTACCGAAACACTTGCAACCATGGACCTGGCCAGGAATGCCGGCTGGGGCCTGAATGTTTCCCACCGCAGTGGAGAGACCATTGATTCGTTCATCTCAGATCTCACCGTAGCTACCTGTGCCGGCAAGCTCAAGACCGGTGCTCCCTGCCGGGGTGAAAGAGTAGAGAAATACAACCAGCTGCTTCGTATAGAGGAGGAACTGGCAAACAAAGCGGTCTATGCTGGCAGAAGAGCATTTGTGAGGGGATAATGATCTATGCCGAGTGTCCATGGTAAGATGGCACAGGCAAAGCAGGTCGTGAATTAAAA